>DATBJE010000067.1:0-19054 GCA_036556565.1 Gaiellaceae bacterium | reverse complement strand
CACGCCGGCCGGCAGCGTGTCCGTGACGACGACGTCCTCGGCGGCGGAAGGCCCGAAGTTGTCGACCGTGAGCGTGTACGTGAGCTCCTCGCCGATCGTCACGGGATCGGGCGAGTCGTCCTTGGCGACGGAGAGGTTGGCGGCGGCCGCGACCTCCACGATCCCCGTCGTCGTCCCTGTCGCGCCCTGAGCATCCTGCACCGTGAGCTGGACCTCGTACGTCCCCGACAACGAGAACGTGTGGGCAGGAGTGACGCCGGAACCAGTCGGGCCGTCCCCGAAGACCCATTCGTATGCAACGATCGCCGAATCCGGATCACTCGATGCGCTTGCGTCGAAGGAGACGTCCAGCGGCGGGGAGCCGTGGTCGGGGACAGCGATGAACGAGGCGATCGGCGGGTCGTTCACCGGGATGACCGTCACCGTCAACTCCGAGGTCGCACAGGCACCCCCGTCATCACAGATCTCGTAGGTGAGAGTGAACGCGCCGGAGACGTTCGGTGCGGGGGCGTACGTGATCTTTCCGTCGGCCACGCTCGCCACGCCACTCGCCGGCGGTGAGACGACACGGAGTGTCGAAGGCACGAGCGAACCGTCGTTGTCCGAATCATTCGCGAGGACATTCACCGTCGCGGGAACGTCCTCCAGCGTGACCGCGGCATCCGGTAGCGCGACCGGCTTCTCGTTGACGCCGCTTCGACATCCCCCGACGGGCGTGACGCCCGCCACGAGGTTGTCGATGAACGCGGCCGAATCGAGGATGTGGTCCGACGCGTCGAAGATCGACAGGTAGAGGCTGTGCGGCCCGGGCGTGATCGGAGTCTGCACTCTGATCGGGGGAGTCGAACCGTCGTACTCGGTGCCGTTCTGTGTAACGACGCCGCTGAAGAGCACGCTGTTGACGCTCAGCACACGTCCGTCTTGGTCCACGGCGAAGTTGTGCGGCGCGGAGATCGTCTCCCCTTCCACCACCCAGTCGGACTCGTCGAGCTCGGCGAGGAATGCGTCGTTGAAGGGCGACCCGACGTACTCGGGGTACTCGTCGGACGCGAAGACCGCGTCGAAGCCGAGGCAAGACGCTCCCTCGGGGACCTGGAGGTCGAGGCGCAGGACGCTGGCGTCGAACGCTCCGCGCGCCTCGGTTTCGAGATCGACGCCAGTGTCCGGGGCGATGTTCGGCGGAGACGCAAGTGCGGCCGCGCCAGACGTCATGAGCGCAGCCGGGCCAGTGCGATCCAGCCCGGCCGGGGAGAGCGTCGTCTCGTCGTGCGCCTCGTGGGAGGCGCACAGCACCCACTCCCAACCGGTGATCAGCGTGGAGCCGTTCCCGATCGCCGTCGAGAGATCCGGGCACGACGCGACGAACACGTCGACCCAGGTGGATGCCTCGGCCTCGCCGTCGCTTGCTGTGTACTCGAACCGATCTGTGCCCACGAAGCCCGGATCCGAGACGTACGTGCACGTGCCGTCGCCGGAGCAGTCGGCCGTTCCATGGGACGGGCTGGTGTTGGAGACCAGGAAGAGGCTGTCCGCTGGGTCGAACTCGCTGTCGTTCTCCAGCACGTTCAGCGTCGCTGGGGTGCCCGAGCCGGCCTCGAGACCGTCGTCTTCGGGCTGAGGCGGACGATTCGCCACCTCCACGAAGACGTGACCCGTCACCGTGTTGCCCTCGTCGTCGGCGAGCGTGTAGTCGAACGCGTCACTGCCGCTGAAGCCCGGGTCAGGCGTATAGACACACGGACCGGCTGAGTCGCAGGCGACGGTTCCGTGAGAGGGCGACGTGCTGTCCTGGATCCTCACCGGACCGCCGTCGGGGTCGTAGTCGCTCGGCGGCGTGCCGGGGCCGGCGATGAGGTCACCCGCAACCTGGATGCCCACCTTGGTCGAGAGCTGATCCGCTCCGGCGACAGGTTGCCGATCGTCGTCGACCACCTCGATGAGGCGGGTCATGGTCGCGCTGTGCCCGCCTGGATCGGTGACGACGAGGCGGACGCGGTACAGCCCCTCGCTGTCGAAGGTGTGCGTCGGTCCGGCTCCTGCGCCGGTCGCACCGTCGCCGAATGCCCACGCGTACTCGAGCGACGCGCCCTCAGGGTCGGACGAGCCGCCTGCGTCGAACGAAACCGTGAGAGGAGCGGCACCGCGAACGGGAGTCGCCGAGAAGGACGCAGTCGGTGCGCCATCCGGCTCAGCCGCGCACGACGGGCTCCGAACCGACGCGACCCGCACGCTCCAGTCCCCGGCAAGCACCGTGCGCTGCTCCTGTCCGGCGAGCCAGACGCGGCACGGGTCGACCGGATCCTTCACAGCGGCCGTGTCGGGGCCGAAACCGGCCCCGGCCGTCTGTGGAGCGCTTCCGGGAGCGGTTGCCGAAAAAGAACCGCTGCTGCCCAAGCCAGGGCCGATCGCTTCGTATTGCGGCCCCGGGGCGACGTCCGAGCCCGATCCGTGGGCGACGACGAGGAAGCCGCCTCCCGAATCGGCGACGATCGACGGTTGGAACGCGACGGCTCCCGGTTGCGACGCGACCGCGCCGCTTGAATGGGCGGTCGGCGTCTCACCCCACGGCGCGTCGATATCCACCCAGAACGGGGCGTCGGCGCTCACGGCCACCGCGAGCCGTAGGGAGCCGGCGCCGTCAGAGTGGACGACCGGCCTGAGGCCCACCCGGCCCGCCGCGACATCCAGTAGTTCTCCCGGGCTCGGCTGTTGCGCGCACGGAGACATACATTCGGTGGTCTCCAGAATCGGAGCGCCGGCGACCGCGACGGGCGGGGAGATCGACGACGCACCAAGATCATCCCAGTCGATCGAGAAGCGATACAGCAGGAGCTCGGCACCATTTGTCGCGACGAGCAGGACCGGCGCGGCGGGATCCAGGAGGCCGCCGGCGTCGGAATCCGCCGGCGCGAGGCTCTGGATGCCATCGGCCAGGGGGGGCGCACGCACGATTGCGGGGACCGCGGTGCCCGCGAGCGCGGCGTCGCGTTTGAACGCCACGACCTGCGACCCTGAAACAGGGGGCTGGACTGCGGGGTCACCCGGCCCCTCGCCGCTCGAGTCGGCCAGAGGCGATGCTGTGGTCGTGACGACATACGCGCTCGGCCAGCCGGCGACGCGGACATCCGAGAGTTCGAGGCCGGCGCCGAGCTCGGCCTGGGACGTGTGCCAATCCCCACGCGGGTCGCCGCTCGTCGATACGGCGAGGCACGCGAGCGCCTGCGAGCCGGATTCCAGGGAGGACGCCGCCCTCGCCACGACGTATCGATCGGCCTCCTCGTCGTACATGGCAGCCACGCGCGGGTCCTCGGGATTGACCGTACACGGGCCTCCACCACCCGCCCAAAGGGCCGCGGCGGGAATGGGGTCGCCCAGCCGCGCCCCGGTCGCAGAATCGAGAACGCTGAGCATTCCTCCTCCCGCGATCAGGACACGATCCGGGCCGACGGCAAGGGCCGGCTCGGGCGGGCCGCGGGGCTCGCGCGGCCCCGGGGCCTCTGCCGATGACAGTCCCTCGAAGCTCCGGTCTAGGCCCGCGCTCGATTGCGCGAGCTCGAGCAGTGCGACCGCCGACATGCTTTTCGCGTCGGCTGTTTCCACGCCATCGGTGCGACCGGCGGCTCCCACATCCAGCGCAGCGGTTGCCACAGCCGTGCCGCCGACGAGCGCTCCAGAAGTCGGGCCCGCAGCACTCGCTCGTGCCCGAAACGCGCTGCCGACGTTGCGCACTGAGCAGGATCCTCCCCAGACATAGTGCTTGACGTCGCTCAGAAACACATTTCCGGCGAGGCGCGTGGGTTCGATGAAATCAGCCGTCTTCTTCTTCGTCTTCCATACGCCGTGACCCCACTTGCCGTAGAAGCGGCGCCAGCTGATCTTGTAGACCATCGCGACCTGCGTCGGCATCGTCGTGATGTTCGTGAGCGGCTGGTTCACCGACCATCGAAATCTCACGCCCTCTGTTCGCTTCCCGCTCATGTACCACGTATTGCTGAGGTCGGTCTTCGTGTTGGCGATGTGGACCCACAGCCCGTTGTCCGAGAGCCCAACCGCCCACGCCTCCAGGTGGATCCAGCCGATCTTCTTTCCTCCGACGGTCTGCGCCTGAACGTCCCAGGATCCCGTCACCTGCCCGCTCGTCTGGATGCCCCCTTCGAGTGTCCGGGTGTACGTGCAGCCGTACTTGTTGAACCACCACTGATAGGTCCCGTCCCCGTTGTAGGCCTGCGCCGACCCTGAACCGACGCCACTAGCGGCTGCAACAAGGGCGATCGCTACGAGAAGCCGAAGCGCGAATGGCCTGAGAGCCCCGAACGCGCCACGGGCATCCGCCGCGGAAGCGTTGAACGGATCGAGTATCGCCGCGTTGAAAGACAAGATGCGCCGCATGGGGCCGTTAGCCAACCCTGCACCTTCCATGTCCACTTGCTAAACGAGGCGCGGGATTTTGCCACCGTGTATCACGGGTGTCAATCCTCGCGCTGTGCGTCCGAGCACGCGCGCGGGCGTCCTGACGTGTTCGCCTAGGCGACCTGGCGCTCGAGCCAGCGCGCCCGCTTCTTCGCCGCCTCGGCCTCGCGGTCCTTGGCCGGCGCAGAGGTGACGAGCTCGCCGAGAAGGCGCTCCGAGGCCGCCGTGACGGCGTCGACGGCGCGCTCGAACGCCTCCGCGTTCGCCTGCGAGGGCTTCGTGAAGCCGCTGATCTTGCGGACGTACTGAAGCGCCGCCCCGCGCACCTCGTCCTCAGTCGCCGGCGGCTCGAAGTTGTAGAGCGTGTGGATGTTTCGGCACATGGCCCGGAGCCTACCGACACCGGTAGCGTGGCGCGGGATGCCGCTCCAGAACCGGGTCACGCCGCTCTCCGAGCTCGTCGCCGACCCCGCCCGCGGGCTCGTGTACGGGAACCGCGGCTGCCTCCACGACGCGAGCGGGCGCATTCGCCGGCGCTACGCCGTCAGGCGCTGGATCGCCTGCCGCCTCGAGTTCCGCGGCTGGCAGCGCGGCCGGCTCATGCGGCCCGGGCTCTTCACCGAGCTCTTCTTCCTCGACGAGGTGACCGCGATGGCCGCCGGGCACCGGGCCTGCGCCCTCTGTCGCCGCGGCGACTACGAGCGCCTCACCGCGCGCTGGGCCGAGCTGCACCCGGGCCAGGTCGGAGCCGACGCCATCGACGCCCAACTGCATGCCGAGCGCGTCGATCCGGCCACCCGCGGCCAGCGTCACCACGAGGCGCCGCTGGACGACCTCCCCGACGGGGCCTTCGTCCTCCGCGACGGCAGCCCGTGGCTCGTGCTCGGCGGGCACCTGCTCGCGTGGACGCCGGCCGGCTACACGGACCGCATCGCGCGCCCGCGCGGAAGCCCGGCGACGCTCGTCACCCCGCCGTCGCTGGTCGAGGTCCTGCGCACGGGCTGGGAGCCGCTCGTGCCGCTCCTCCACCCGTCCGCAGGTGTCGCTTCAGCCTAGCTTGCTACGCGATCCGCCTCACCCTCTCGCTATCGCGATCTCGGCGGTATCGGTCTCGGAACCGCAGAACCGGAAACACCCGAAGATCTCTGCCTCGGCCACTCCGGTGCCCTTCTTGAACGCCTTGCCGTTCGCGAAGACCGTCACCGTGACCTGCTGAAGGTCGCCCTCGCACGTGATCAGCTTGTAGGCGTCGCCCTGCGCGATCTGGCTCCCGGCGCGCTGGTTCACGCGGACGAACAGGTCGGCCTGCTTACTCGTGCAGACAACGTCCAGCGGAACGTTGACGGCGGCGCCCTTGGAGACGAGCGTGGCGGGAGAGTTCACCTTCACGTCCAGGCTCAGCGGCGGCGAGAAGAAGCCGACCGCCGTTGAGACGGGCCCGATCAGCGCGGCGATCGCCGCGCTGACCAAGGCGACCACAACACCCACTTTGATCCACCGACGACGGGTCATACGGATCTCCTTTCTCTCACGGCCGTCGGTTCTCCCGAGCGGCCGGGACGATGGCGAGGCCGAGGAGCACCGCCACCGTCAGTGGCACCGCAGGGACATGCCAGACGAAGTCGAACGCCGCTTGCACCGCCGCGGCGGCACAGGCAGCGGCGACCCCCGCCCATAGCTCCGGCTCGGCGTGGTGCGAACGGCTTCGCCAGAGCAGGCGGGCCAGGCTGAGGAGCAGCGCAGCGAGTAGAACCGCGCCGACTGCCCCGAGCTCTGCGAGCACCTGCAGATACTCGTTGTGGACGTACTGGTACACCTGCACGCGTCCGTTCGAAGTCGTCGTCTCGGCGACGACCCGTCCGGGCCCCACGCCCGCGAGCGGGTGGTCCGCGACCACCCGGAGGGCCGCAGACGCAGCCCTCGACCGGTTCGGTGACGCGAGGCTCGCCCGACCGTCCCAGACGAGGGCGCTCGCGTCTCGCAGCGGGGGCGGGCCCACGACGACGCCGAGCGAGGCCGCGACCACCAGCGAAGCGGCCACGAGCGCTGTGACGGCCCGCGGGGCAAGGGGCAGACACAAGAGGAGGGTCAGGGCGATACCCGCGCCCAGCGCGCCAACTGCGAGCCAGGGCCTCGGCTCGGCGGTGGCCGGCAGGGACGGAAGCAGCCCCACGAACGCAACTGCCGCGCCGGCCACAGGGGCAACGAGCCCCCGGATGACGTTCCGGCGGAGGGCGATGACCAGCACGGCGAGCCCGACCACGAGGGCAAGCGCCCCGGCCCGGCTCATCGTCGCCGCCACCCCGGTGAGCAGGACCATGACGACGACCGCCAACGACAGGGAGCGTGGACGCTTCGAGAGCAGCGCCGACCCCGTCAGCGCGACGGGGACGAGCACGGCGGCAGTCGCGTTCGCGTAGGTCAGGGTCGAGGCAGCTCTCCAGAGCCCCTCGGCGGGAAGCGCCCAGGGGGTCACGCGCCAGACGACCCCCGCCCAGCCGACAATTGCCAGCACGACGCCGACCCCCAGCAGCCCCCTCGAGACCAGTCGCCTTCCGTCCCGATCCAGCTGCCGGCTCACGATCAGCGCCACGGCCAGCCCCACCAAGAGCATGACTTCCCGACTCCCAGCCGGCGACGATTCGGCGGCGATGGCGCGGATCAGCATCCAGCCGGCGAGGACGCCACCGACGACGAGCGGGAAGCGAAGGTCCCGACATCGCGCCAACGGATGGGAAGCGCGGCGACGAACGACGCCAGGAGCACGGCCCCCGCTGCGATCTGACCCCGGGCGTAGAACCCCCCTTGCGCGAACGCGGCGACCGCGACCGCCGCGACGAGCAGGGCGGCGGGCGCCGAGCCCGCCCAGATGGATTCCGATGTCCCTCGGCGAGAGCCGACGGCACATCCGAGCAACGCGAGGCCACCACCGCATTTGTCGCGCTCGGAGGTCGACGCCCTCTGAGATCGAGCGAGACTCAGAGTCGCCAACCTCTCGCCTGAGCGAGCACGTGGCACTCTGCCCCCCTCTTGTGACAGGAGTATCGTAGGTCGACACGCCGGTGTCAACCGTTCCGCGTTCGGCTCCGACCGAGCGTCAGTCGGAGGCCCGCGAGACCGCGAGGACGGCCTTCACGATGCCGTCGTAGCCGGTGCAGCGGCAGAGGTTCCCGGAGAGCGCGATCCGGACGTCCTCCTCCGTCGGCCGGCCGTTCGCCTGCAGGAGCGCGGTCGCCGAGATGAGCATGCCCGGCGTGCAGAACCCGCACTGGACGCCGCCGCGCTCGAGGAAGGCACGCTGGAGCGGTGCCAGCTCCGAGTCGCCCGCGAGGCCCTCGACGGTCGTGATCTCGCTCCCCTCGGCCTGGAGCGCGAGGTAGGAGCAGGAGTTCACCGGCTTGCCGTCGAGGAGCATCATGCAGGCGCCGCACTCCGAGTCGTCGCAGCCTTCCTTGGCGCCCGTGAGGCCGACCTCGTCGCGAACCGCGTAGAGGAGCGTCGTCCCGGGCTCGACCTCGATCGGGTACGAGGTGCCGTTCACGGCGAGCGTCAGCGGAAGCTTCACGCGCCGCCACCGGCCCCGAACAGGGACGAGCTCGCAGGCACCTCGACCGCCTCGCCCCTGGCGCGGGCGATCGCGGCCCCGATCACGCGCCGGGCGACCACCTCGGCCATCGCCGTCCGGTATTCGGCCGAGGCGCGCACGTCGGAGATCGGCTGCGCGGCGGCGGCCGCGGCCCGGGCCGCGGCGACGACGGCCCCGGAGCCCCCGTCGGTCCCGACGAGCGCGGCCTCGGCCTCGGGGACGAGCCGGATGGTCGGGGCGAGGGCCGTGATCGCCACGCGCGCGCCCTCGACCCCGCCGTCGCGAAGGGTCACGGCCGCGGTCGCGCCGACGACCGCGATCTCCATCTGCCGCCGGTACTCCAGGCGCGCGTAGCAGCTCCCCGTTCCGTCTGCGGGGAGCGGGATCCCGACCTCGGTGAGGAGCTCCCCGGACGACGCCAGGGTCGTCCCGGGACCCGTCAGAAGCTCCGTGACCGAAACGCTGCGCTCGCCGTTCGCGGAGCGGAGCGTGGCGGTCGCACCGAAGACCATGAGCGGCCCGCCGATCTCCATCGCCGGCGAGGCGTTCATGACGTTCCCGCCGACGGTCCCGTGGAGCCGCGTCGCGCGCGAGCCGACGATCGCCGACGCGTCCGCCAGGGCGGTCAGCCGCTCGCGGACGAAGGGGTCGGCGGCGATCTCCGCGTGGCTCACGAGCGCGCCGAGTACGAGAGCGCCGTTCGACCGGCTCGTGCCGCGGAGCTCGTCGAGTCGGTGGATGGCGACGATGCTCTCCGGCAGCGGCGCCTTGCCCTGACGGGCGCCGACGACGAGGTCGGTGCCGCCCGCGACGGGACGGGCGCCCTGCTCCATCGCCGAGAGCGCCTCCTCGAGGGTAGCCGCGGAGAGGAAGCTCGACGTCATCGGCCGTTCGTCTGCATCGCCGCCCAGACGCGCTCGGGCGTCATCGGCAGCTCGTAGACCCTCGCGTCGACCACGCGCGCGATCGCGTTCGCGATGGCGCCCGGCGTGGGGACGGTCGGCGGCTCGCCGACGCCCTTCGACCCCTTCGGGCCGCCGTCCTGCGCCGGCGTCTCGACCCAGTCGACGTCGATGCGCGGGGCATCCGACGCGGTGACGAGCTTGTAGTCGAGGAGGTGGGGATTGCGCTGCCGTCCGTCCTCGTCGAGCTGGGACACCTCGAGGAGCGCCTGGCCGATCCCCATGACGATGCCGCCGAACACCTGCCCGTCGGCGCCGAGGCGGTTGAGGATGACGCCGGAGTCGTGCGCCGCGGCCACGTGCAGCACGCGGACGACGCCCGTCTCGCGGTCGACCCTGACCCTGACCGCGTGGGTGAAGACCTGCGGCTCGAGAAACGACTCCATGCCGAGCCGACCGAGGCAACCCTGCGCGTCGCACGGCGGCGCCTCGGGCACGGGCCCGGAGCCCTTGCCGAGCAGCTGCTCGCCCGAGCCGGCGAGCTCCGCGATCTCGACCGCCTTCGACGGAGCGCCGGCGACCCGCACCTGCCCGTCGGCGAGCTCGAGGTCCTCGCGCGCCACCTCGAGCTGCTCCGCGGCGAGGTCGAGCAGCTTCTCGCGCACCTCGTGCGCCGCCGCGACGACGGCGCGGCCGTTGTTCATCGTCGTCTGCGAGCCCGAGGAGCCCGCGTCGAACGGGGCCGCCTCGGTGTCCTGGTAGAGGATCGAGAAGTCGGACGGCTCCATCCCGAGCACGTCGGCGGCGAGGAGCGGCAGCGCCATGACGGCGCCGCTCCCGTTCTCCTGCGCTCCGGTCACGATCGTCCCGGAGCCGTCCGCGTTGAGCTTCACGTAGGCGCCGGAGGGGTTCCCGAAGGAGGGCCACCAGCCGCAGGAGACGCCGATCGCCTCGTCCTCGGCCAGGTCGCCGTCGGGCGCAATCATCTCGACCGCCCGCTCGAGGGTCGCCTTCATCCCGATCGGCCCGAACACCTGGCGGGTCGGCCCCTCGGAGCCTTCCTCGACGAGCGTGCGCCGCCGCAGCTCGACGGGGTCGAGGTCGAGCGCGGCCGCGAGCTCGTCCATGTGCTGCTCGACGGCCCAGCAGACCTGGGGCGCCGTCGGCGCGCGGATCGAGCCCGAGGGCTGGTTGTTCGTGTAGACGAGCGTCGAGGAGACGTCGACGTTCTCGATCACGTAGGGGCCGCAGGCGTGCATGGCCGCAATCTGGGCGAAGAAGCCGCCCTCGCCGCAGTACGCGCCGCCGTCGAGGACGAGGCGCCCGCGGCGGGCGACGAGCGTCCCGTCGCTGCGCGCCCCCGTCTCGAGCTCGATCACCATCCCCTCGCGGCGGTGGTCGGGGGCGACGAACTCCTCCTCGCGGGAGAAGACGAGCTTCACGGGGCGCCCGGCCGCCCGCGCGAGCGCGGCGACGTGGCCCTCGTAGTGGAAGTCGCACTTGGAGCCGAATCCGCCGCCGAGCAGCGGGACGACGATGCGCACGTGGGACTGCGGGATCTGGAGCACGTGCGCCACGCCGGCCCTCGCCGCGTACGGCACCTGCGTCGAGCTCCAGACGATCACGTGGTCGCCCTGCCACCGGGCGATGAGCGCGCGCGGCTCGATCGGGGCGCCCTGCGACGCGTCGGTCACGTAGCGGCCCCTGACGACGACGTCGGCCCCGCCGATCGCGGCGTCGGCGTCGCCCTTCACGACCGTCGAGTAGCCGAGGACGTTGCCCTTCAGGCCGAGGTTCTCGTCGGCCTCGTACGACTCCCAGTCCTCGTGGATGAGCGGCGCGTCGTCGGCGAGCGCCGCCTCGATGTCGCTGACGGGCCGGAGCGGCTCGTACTCGACGTCGATCGCGGCGGCGGCCTCCTCGGCGATCTCCGACGTGAGGGCGGCGACCGCCGCGACGACGTCGCCTTCGAAGCGCACCCGCTCCTTCGCGAAGAGACGGCGGTCCTGGACGAGGTCACCGTAGAGCACGTCCGGCACGTCCTCGTGGGTGAGGACGGCGAGCACGCCCGGGATCGCCCGCGCGCGGCTCGCGTCGACCGAGACGATGCGGGCGTGGGTGTGGTCCGCGTAGCGGAACTTGGCGTACAGCTGGCCGGTCAGGCTCAGGTCGGCCGTGTAGCGGCCCGAGCCGGTGACCTTCTCCTTCCCGTCCGGCCGCACGAACGGCGCGGCCTCGGACGCGCTTCCCCTCCCGGCGACGCTCATGGCTGCGGAGAATAGACCGGCGCGCGCCCTATCGGCAGTGCGAGCGGTGTCGCGAGAGGCCCGCGACGAGCCGTCCCAGCACGCCCGGGTCGCCCGGCAGGGAGAAGTGATCGACGCCGGGGTTGTCGGTGAGGCTGAAGCGGAAACAGGGCATGGCCGCCCACGCGAGCACCGCGTCGTTCGTCAGGTCCTCCTGGTTGACGTCGCCGTCGCGGACGAAGAAGGCGTTCGACCCGTCGACGACCTGGCCGACCGAGAGGTCGTCCAGGCTCATTCCCACGGGCGTCTCGATGCCCGAGCCCTTCTCCGCGTAGACGTCCACGTCCGGGAAGTGCTCGGGATCGGCGAACTCGACGAAGCCGATGTACCGCTTCGCCAGGCGCTTCGCCCACGGGAGGCCGGCATCCCTGAAGAGCTGCTTGAAGTCGTCGGGCGTGTACGACGTCCCTGTGGACGAGTCCACCACGACGGTCTCGAGGCTGTCGAAGATGCGCGGGTCGGCGGCGCTCATGTAGCTCGAGGGTGCGGTGAGGTACATGAGCGCGCTGCTCGCGGCGTTCTCGGGCGTCGTCGGGAAGGTGAAGTCTGTGATGTTCAGCCCCGTGAAGAGGAGTGGATAGAGCAGCCCCTGTCCCGGGAAGTTCCCGGCGATCGGCGTGAAGCCGTGGACGTAGCGGTGCTTCCACCACCGGCTCGTGTGGGTGAGGAGGTACTGGGCGTACAGCGGCCCGTTCGAGTGCCCGACGAGATGCACGGGCCGGCGGCCGTTCTCGCGGTACGTGTCCTCGATCAGGTGCTTGGCCCGCCGGACGAACCCCCGCATGTCGGGGGTGAGCCGCGAGTCGTAGCCGGCCACGCGAATGCTCTCGTCGCGCAGGTAGCCGGCCGCCTCGAGCGCCTGGTACATCGTCTCGTAGAAGGGCGCGCTCTCGGTCTCGCCGTAGTCCTTGACCCTGACCTTGACGCCCCTCTGGTCGAGGAACCCGTGCCGCGTCACCCGCAGCGTCATGAGCTTGTCCTGGCAGACCTGGGAGAACGTCGCGCTCGGGCTGTCGTTCAGGAACCAGTCCTCGAACGACCCGGAACGCGGACACTCGGGCGCGGCCTTCTGGTGGTGGACGGAGATCTCGAGCTTCGTGAAGTGGAAGGCCGGGAAGAGGACGACCGGCGTTAGGCCGCGGTGGCCGTGGTGGCCGTGCCGGTCGAGCGCCGCTCCCGCCGCGGCGGGAGCGAGCATGACCACGGCGAGCAGGGCTCCGACCAGCGCAACCGTCCCGCGAAACCGACCGGCGACCATCACGTCCCCCTCGTCTCGGCCTCAGAAGCGGCCCGACTCTACTGCCGTGGTGACCTCGGTACAAGGGCACCCGGGAGCTTGGAGCGCGCCGTCAGCTCGAGTCGCCGGGCCCGGGCGTGTCGAGGAGCTCGCGGACGCGCTCGTCGGACACCTGGCCAAAGTCCTCGTACCAGAACCCGACGGCGGCGAAGTGGGCGGGCCTCTCGAGGCAGACGACGTCGTCGGCCTCGCGGATGAGGGCCGCGACCGTCTCTGTCGAGCCGACGGGGACGGCGACCACGACCCGCCCGGCGCCTGCTGCCCGCGCCCAGCGAACCGCTGTGATCATGGTCGCGCCTGTCGCCAGGCCGTCGTCGACGAGAATGACGGTCCTGCCCGACGGATCGAAGGCGGGCCGGTCCTCATGGAGGCGGCGGTCGAGCTCTTCTGCCTGCGCGACGGCGGCCGCAACGGCTGCCTCGACCTCCTCGTCAGAGAGGTCGTCGTGGGCGCGAACGTAGCGCCCGCCGCCCGGGGTGACGGCGCCGAGCGCATATTCCGACTGCCCAGGGTGCCCGACCTTGCGGACCGCCAAGGCGTCCAACGGCAGGTGGAGCCGGTCTGCCACGGAGGCGGCCACCTCGACCCCGCCGCGGGCGAGCCCGACGACGAGGCCGTCCGCGCTGCGCTCGGCGGACAGGGCCCGGGCGAGACGCTCTCCCGCCTCGCGCCGGTCACGGAACGGCGCGGGGTCCAACTCGAGCCAGACTGGCGCCGACATCAGGCCGCCACGCCGAGACGCTCGGCCAGGTAGCCGACGAAGGCGTCGAGGCTTCCGATCCGCGGGTAGTCCGTCTCCGGAATCCCGACGCCGAGCTCCTCGTCCACGGCGATGACGAAGTTGAGGAGGTCCATCGAGTCGAGGTCGAGCTGATCGCGGAAGTCCACCTCCGGATCGATCGCCGCGAGGTCGGCCTCGGGCGCGATCTCGCCCAGCATGCGCAGCACGGTGCTTCTGATCTCGTCGGTGGTCATAGACCCTCCGGTTCCTGGAGCAGACGGTTGACGGCGGTGAGGAGCGCGGCGGCACGGTGCCCGTCTGTGACGCGGTGGTCGGCCGCGAGGGTCGCCGTGACGACCGGGCAGACGAGGACCTGTCCGTCCGAGACCCACGGGCGCTCGACGACTCTCCCGAAGCCCACGATCGCGACCTGGGGCGGGAAGATGATCGGCAGCACGCTCTCGCTCCCGCGCTCGCCCAGGCTCGTGACGGTGCTCGTCGGGTCGCTCATCTCCGAGCTCCGCAGCCGCCCGGCGCGGGCGCGCGAGACGAGGTCGCGGAAGGCTCCCATGAGCTCGTCGAGGCTCTGTCTGTCGGCGTCGTGGAGCGCCGGGGCGACGAGCCCGCCGCCGCGCAGGAACGTGGCGACGCCGACGTGGATCGAGTCTGACCGGACGAGGCTCCCGCCCTGCCACGTCGCGTTCAGCTCCGGCACCTCGCGAAGCGCGAGCGCGACAGCCTTGAGCATGAGGACGCCGGGCAGGAGCCGGTCCTGGACCGAGCGCGTGAGATTCTCGTGGCCGAGCCAGGCCATGGCGGCGCTCAGGTCGATCGACTCGCTCAGGTAGAAGTGCGGGATCTCGCGCTTGGAGCGGGCCATCGCCGCGGCGATCGCCTGTCGCATCGCCGCCTGGGCGTCGCCGGGCTCGGCGGCGGCGGGCGGCGGCGCGGGCGAGGGAGCCGGGGGCGCCGCTCCCCGGGCGGCGGCCTCCACGTCCCGGCGCTGGATCCTGCCCTTCGGGCCGGAGCCGTGGATCGCGGCCAGGTCGACGCCGAGCTCGTCCGCCAGGCTCTTCGCCGACGGGGACGCGAGGATCCGGGCCGCCTCCTCGCGCGGCCCGCGCTTCTCGGGGGCCGGAGCCGGAGCCCCACCGTCCTCCCGGATGATCGCGAGCGGCGTTCCGACCGGGACCTTCTGGCCCGGCTCGACCAGGAGCCTGTCCACGATGCCGCTCGTGAAGACCTCGACCTCGATGTCCGCCTTGTCGGTGTGGACGTCGGCGATGATCTCTCCGCGTGCGATCGGGTCGCCGGGGCGCTTCCGCCACTCGACGAGCGTGCCGGCGCTCATGTCGGCCCCGAGCGCGGGCATGACGAACTCGGCCATCAGGCCGCCATCTCGCGGACGGTCGCGACGATCCGCTCCGCGCTCGGCAGCGCCGCGTCCTCGAGGTGTTTCGCGTACGGCATCGGCACCTCGACGCTGCACACGCGCTGCGGCGGCCAGTCGAGGAGGTCGAAGCCCTCCTCGCTGACCTGCATGCCGATCTCCGCGGCCAGGCTGCCGGTGCACCAGCCCTCGTCGACGATCACGACGCGATGCGTCTTCGCCACGGATTCGAGGACGGTCTCCATGTCGAGCGGCCGGAGGGAGCGAAGGTCGACGACCTCCGCGTCGACGCCGTCGCCGGCGAGCTCCTCGGCGGCCGCGAGCGTCTTCCAGAGCGAGCCGCCGTACGTCACGAGCGTCACCGCGGTCCCGGCCCTGCGAACCGCGGCCCGTCCGAGCGGGAGGTCTCCGTCCTCGAGCTCGCCCTCGATCGGGTAGAGCGTCGCGTGCTCGAAGACGAACACGGGGTCCGGCTCGGCGAGCGCCGCCAGGACCATGCTCCGGGCATCCGCCACCGTCGCCGGCGCGACGGCCTTGATCCCGGGCACGTGCGCGTACCAGACCTCGAGGCTGTGCGCATGCTGGGCGGCGAGCTGCCGCCCTCCGCCGGTGGCCATCCGGACGACGAGCGGGACGCTGAGCTGGCCACCCGACATGTACCGAAGCGCCGCCGCGTTGTTCACGACCTGGTCGAGGGCCAGCATGCTGAAGTTGATCGTCATCACCTCGACGATCGGGCGCAGGCCGGCGATGGCCGCGCCGATGCCGGCCCCCACGAAGGCCGACTCGGACAGGGGAGTGTCGCGGATCCGCTCGGGCCCGAACTCGTCGAGCAGGCCCATGCTCACCGCGAACGCGCCGCCGTAGCGGCCGACGTCCTCGCCCATGAGGAAGACCCGCGGATCGCCTTCGAGCGCCTCCCGCATCCCCTGCCGGACCGCCTCCCGGTACGTGGTCACGGCGCCGGTCCCGTCGTGTAGACGTCCTGCTCGAGATCGCCGACCGGCTCCCAGTCCCCCGCCTCGGCGAACGCGACGGCCTGCTCGAGCTCGTCGGCGACGGCCTCCTCGACCGCCGCGAGGGAGGCCTCGTCGATCCCCTGGGCCCGGACGAAGAGATCGATGGGATCCCGCTCCCGCCACTGCTCGACCTCGTCCTTCGTCCGGTAGAGGTCGGGATCCGCCATGGAGTGGGCGCGGAAGCGGTACGTCTTGAACTCGATCAGGTGCGGCCCGCCGCCTTGTCGAACCGCGTCGACGCCTCTGCGGGTCGCCGCCGCGACGGCGAGAACGTCCATGCCGTCGACCACCTCGGCCGGCACGCCGTAGCCGCGGGCCCGGAGCTCCATGTCCAGCTGAGCCTGCGAGCGCTCGATCGCCGTCCCCATGGCGTAGAGGTTGTTCTCGTAGAGGAAGAGAACCGGGAGCCGCCACAGGGCCGCGAGGTTCATCGACTCGTGGAACTCCCCCTCCACGACCGCGCCGTCCCCGAAGAAGCAGGCCGTGACCACCGGCCGCTTCTCGAGCGCATCCGCGAGGGCGAGCCCGACCGCGATCGGGAGCCCGCCGCCGACGATCGCGTAGCCCCCGTAGAACCGGCGGGAGACGTCGAAGAAGTGCATCGAGCCGCCCCGGCCCCGGCTGCAGCCGGTCGCCTTGCCGAACATCTCCGCCATGAGCTCGCCCGGCGGGAGGCCGCGCGCGAGCGCGTGGCCGTGGTCGCGGTACGTCGCGACGATCCGGTCCTGCTCGCCGAGGGCCTGCATCGCCCCCACCGCGACGGCCTCCTCGCCGATGTAGAGGTGGAGGAAGCCCCGGATGTGGCCGAGGCTGTAGAGCTCGGCCGCCTTCTCCTCGAAGCGGCGGATGCGCAGCATCTCCCGGAGGAGTCCCAGCGCCCGCTCACGCGTGACGCCTTGCGCGGCGGCTGCGTGCGGAACCGTCATCCCGAGCCCTCCAACGTCGAGACGTCACCTTCCGGCAGGCCGAGCTCGCGCGCCTTGAGGAGGCGGCGCATGATCTTGCCGCTCCGGGTCCGCGGAACGCTTTCCGCGAACTCGATCTCCTTCGGCGCGACGACCGCGCCGAGACGCACGCGGGCGTGGGCCAGCAGGTCGCGCTCGAGGTCGTGCGATGGCTCGAAGCCGGGCTTCAGCGTCACGAACGCCTTCACGATCTCGCCGGCGACCGGGTCCGGCTTGCCGATCACGCCGGCCTCGGCCACCGCCGGGTGCTCGAGCATGACGCTCTCGACCTCGAAGGGGCCGACGAGGTGGCCCGACGTCTTGATGACGTCGTCCGCGCGGCCGACGAACCAGAAGTAGCCGTCGTCGTCGCGCCTGGCCAGGTCGCCCGTGAGGTACCAGCCGTCCCGGAAGCAGGCGGTGTAGCGCTCGGGCTCGCCGAGGTAGTCGCGGAACATCGACGGCCAGCCCGGCCGCAGCGCGATCTCTCCCTCCGCCCCCGCCTCCTCGACGAGCTCGACGCCTCCTCCCTCGAGCCTGTGGACGAGGCCGGCCTCGATGCCCGGGAAGGGTCGTCCCATCGAGCCCGGGCGGATCTCCATCGCCGGGTAGTTCGCGATCATGATCGAGCCGGTCTCGGTCTGCCACCAGTTGTCGTGGAACGGGAGCCCGAAGGCCCTCTCCCCCCACACGACGCCCTCGGGGTTGAGCGGCTCCCCGACGCTCGCGAGAAACCGCAGACGGGGAAACTCGTGCGCCTGGACCGGCTCGACGCCGGCCTTCATCATCATCCGGATGGCCGTGGGCGCCGTGTACCAGACCGAGACCGCCTGCTCCTCGAGGATCCCGTACCACCGCTCGGCCTCGAAATCGGCCTCGTCGACGACGCTGGTCACGCCGTTCGTGAGCGGCGCGATGATGCCGTAGGACGTCCCCGTCACCCAGCCCGGGTCGGCCGTGCACCAGAAGACGTCGTCGGAGTGGAGGTCGAGCGCGAGCCTCCCCGTGGCGTGGTGCGCGACGACGGCCTCGTGCACGTGCACGGCTCCCTTCGGCTTCCCCGTCGTCCCGCTCGTGAAGTGGACCAGGGCGACGTCGTCCGGCGCGGTCGGCTCGACGGTGAACTCGTCGGCCGCCGCCAGCATGAGCCGGTGGTAGTCGAGCGTCCCTTCCACCTCGCTGACGGCACCTTCCGGGGCGACGAGGATCACGTGCTCGAGATCGGGAAGCGTGTCGCGCAGGGAGGCGACCTTCCGCTCGTAGAGGCTCTGGGTCGTGATGAGGACCTTCGCCCGGCCGATCGAGAGCCGCGTGCGAATGGGCTCCGGGCCGAACGCCGAGAAGAGCGGCGAGAAGACGCTGCCGTGCTTGAGGGTGCCGAGCGCGGCGACGTAGAGCTCCGGGATCCGCCCGGCGAGAACGCCGACGAGGTCGCCCTTCGCGACCCCGAGCGAGACGAGCGCGTTGGCGAAGCGGTTCGTCAGCGTGTGCAGGTCTGCGAACGTGAAGTCGCGGACGGCCCCGGCCTTGCCGAGCCAGCGGAGGGCGAGGTGATCGCTTCGCTCACCGAGCGCATGACGGTCGACGGCCTCGTAGGCGATGTTGAGGCCGCTGCCGCCGGGCAGGCCGGTGAGATCCCGCCGCGCCCGCGTCCAGAAGTCGTCGCTGCGCTCGGCCGCGTAGTCGCGCATGTTCGGCGCGACCTGCCAGTCTCGCGCGTCCTTGGTGATCGCCGGGTAGGGCATCGGCACCGCCATGAGAGCCTCCGGAGCCCGCAGCATCGCTGCCGCCTGGCGCGAAGCCATCGGTGAAAGCGCCGAAGTTCCGTTCGGACAACTACGGACCGAGCGCGGCTCGAGTCCTGACCGGGACCGTCATCTGGCTCGCGACGGTCCCGGTCGGCATCGTCTAGCTCCTCGGGTGGTGCCTCCAGAGCGTGCCACTCACGGACGCTCCGCCGACGACGCTGAGGGCGGCCGCCGAGCTCCGGGCCGCCATGGCGCCGGGCAGCTCCGGCTTCCCGGGCGTGAAGAGCCACGTCTCGAACAGCTCGTCCAGTTGCTGGCCCGAGATCCTCTCGGCGAGCGCGATGAACTCGTCGGTCGTGACGTTCCCGCCCTCGTTCTTCTGCGCCCAGCGCCTGAGGATCTTGAAGAAATCGTCGTCCCCGACGGCCAGGCGGAGCTGGTGCAGCGTCATCGCCCCGCGCGCGTAGACCGCGAAGTCGAACAGCAGGTCGGGGCCGGGGTCGCCGATGATCGTCTGCCAGAACGGGTCGTCCTCGGGGATCACGGAGTAGTAGAAGTCGAAGGTGTCCTGCGCGGGGACTCCGCGCGTGTCCTCGCTCCAGAGCCACTCCGCGTACGTCGCGAAGCCCTCGTTCAGCCAGATGTGCTGCCACTGTGCGACGCTCAGGCTGTCGCCGTACCACTGGTGCGCGAGCTCGTGGACGACCACGTCCTCGGCCTGGAACTGGTCG
>DATBJE010000066.1:0-2123 GCA_036556565.1 Gaiellaceae bacterium | reverse complement strand
GTCCGGTTCGCGCAGAGCGCCTTCCCTACTTGTTCGTGAACGGTGAGGGAGGTGTTTTTTCATGGCAACTGGAACCGTCAAGTGGTTCAACGACAGCAAGGGGTACGGGTTCATCACCCCTGACGAGGGCACGAAGGATCTTTTCGTGCATCACAGCGGCATCGCCGGCGAGGGCTTCAAGAGCCTCACCGAGGGCATGCGCGTCGAGTTCGAGGCTCGCGAGGGCCAGAAGGGCCCCGAGGCGACGAACGTGACGCCGGCCGTCTCGGTCTCGTAGGCTCGCAATACCTGCCCGTGGCCGCGGGGCGGCCACGGGCACACGATCAGACTCGGCGCGACGACGTCTAAGTTCAGGAGGGAGGTTCGTATCGCCGGCAAGGAAGAGAAGCTCGAGATGGAGGGCGAGGTCGTGGAAGCTCTCCGCAACCGGATGTTCAGGATCCGGCTCGACAACGGCCACGAGACGCTCGGCTACACGGCCGGGAAGATGAGGCGCTACCGCATCAGGATCTTCCTGGGAGACCGCGTCAAGGTCGAGCTGTCGCCGTACGACCTGAACCGCGGCCGCATCGTCTACCGCTACCGATAGACGTGACCCGCGGCGCCGTTAGGCCCCGCCTTCGCGGCGTCCTTCACCTCTACGCCTTCGTCGTCTTCGCGGCGCTGGGAGTCGCGCTGGTCGCCGCCGCACCCGGGTCGCGCGAGCGCGTTGCCGCGGGAGTCTTCGCCGGCTGCCTGGCCCTCGCCTTCGGCGTGAGCGCGCTCTATCACCGCGTGACGTGGCGCCCGGCGGCCCACCGGCTCATGCGCAGGCTGGACCACGCGGCCATCTACCTGCTGATCGCCGGCACGTACACGCCCTACGGCCTGCTGGTGCTCACGGGCGCCTGGCAGTTCTCCGTCCTCGGGGTCGTCTGGATCGGAGGCGCGCTCGCGATCGCGCAGGCCGTCCTCTGGATCGACGCTCCCCGGTGGGTCTCCGTCGCCCTCGGCGTCTCCCTGGGCTGGGTGGGCCTCGTCGCCTTCCCGCGCATCGTCGATGCGACGGGCGTCTCGGGGACCTCGCTCATCCTCGCCGGCGGCATCCTCTACACGCTCGGCGGCGTCGTCTACGCCCTGCGGCGGCCCGATCCCGTCCCTGCTGTCTTCGGGTACCACGAGGTCTTCCACGTCTTCACGATCCTCGCCGCGGCGTGCCAGTTCGCCGCCATCACGTTCTTCGTGCTCCCCTGAGAACCCCTGCGCTCTGACAGGCGAACGCCCCGGCTCGTCACCGGGGCAGTCCGCTCGTGCGGGCGTCGGTCAGTAGCCGTATCCGCCCGTGGAGCTCGACGAGCTCCCGGACGTCGCTCCGATGCTGGCGACGTGCCAGGTGAAGCTCTTGCCGCCGAACGTGTCGTTGAAGCCGTCGCCCGAGACGACGCCCGGGCCCGAGTCCTCGGCGAACGTGTAGAGCGGCTTCCCGTCGAAGGTCACCTGCGTCGTCCCGTCGGGCCGCTGGACGACCCCGAGCTTGCTCTCCAGGCCGGACGTGCCCGTGGGTGCGCTCTGGCCCGAGGGAAGCGTGAGGGGCATCCAGATCGACATGCACGCGCCGGTGCACGAGATGGTCCCGTTCGCCTCCTGGGCGGGCGAGTAGAGCGCGTCGCCCTGCGCGTCGACGAGCACCGAGCCGACCCCGTCGACCTTCACGACGGAGACCGTCTTGGCCGGGTTGGGAGCGGTCGGGGTCTGAGCCGCCGAGGCGCTCGAGCCGCCGCCGCCGCACGCGCTCGCGAGGAGGACGAGCGCCGTTGCGATCAGGGCGGATACTGCTGCGTATGTCCGTGTGGTTCTCATGACCGGCACTACCGGCCCGAGGCCCGGGACAGATGTTGAGCGGGGATTAAGAGCCTCGAGGACGTCTCCGCAGGCCCTGTTCGAGTGCGGAGATTCCTAAAGTCTCATGCAGATTTGCCGATTCCTGGCGCATGAGCGCGTTCCGCCCTGACGGCCTGCGGTCCCCGCGCGCCTCCGACCGGTGGATCGACCGCTGGCTCGCCGCCTGCAGCGAGCTGGCCGAGCTCGAGCGCTCGAATCCGATGACGGACGCCGTCATCGACGAGCTCGACGGCCGGATGATC
>DATBJE010000065.1:0-2167 GCA_036556565.1 Gaiellaceae bacterium | reverse complement strand
GCCGAGGCCGCGCACCGCGCCCGCCGCCCGGTCGCGCCAGGCGTACCCGCCCGCGTGCTCGAGACGGGCCTGTGCCCGCGCGTACTCGGCGAGCGTCGCCTCGTCGGCGGCGCCCTCCGCCATCGCGCGCTCGAGCCGCTCCAGCTCCCGCTCGGTCGCCACCAGGTCGGTCGCGCCGGAGAGGACGTACTCGCGGAGGCCGAGGTCGCGGTCGAGCGGCGGCCGCTGGTCGTGGAGCGCGACCCGGGTGCCCTTCTCGAGGACGAGGTCGCCGCCGTCGACTGAGGTCTCGCCCGTCAGCATCCGCAGCAGGGTGGTCTTCCCCGCCCCGTTCGGCCCGGCGAGCGCGAGCCGGTCGCGCCGTTCGAGCGTCAGCGAGACGCCGTCGAAGAGGACGTCTCCGGCGAATTCCTTCCTGAGGTTGGAGGCGATGACCACGGCCATGGGCCCATGGTCGCACGAAGCGGCGCCCGGCCAGCGGGCACGCGGGCCTCAGCTCTTAGACGACGACGTGCGAGTCGCGCGGGTCCGGCTCGCGCATGCTCTCCGCCCCGAGGGCGATGCTCGCCTTCGCCGTCACGAGGTGGTAGAGGATGAGCAGCTGGACGAGGGCGAGGGACTCGGAGCGGTGGAGCTCGGTGCCGAGCGTGAACTCGCCGAGGCGCTCCGAGCGGAGGTGGCTTGCGAAGTGCATGCGCTCCCAGATCGCCTCCTCGATCTCGAGCGCGTGGCTCCGGCCCATCTTCCCCGGGATGAGGACGTGCCACTCGCGGCCGCGCTCCTCGAGGCGGATGCCGCCGGCCTCGTCGATGAAGGGCGAGAGGTCGGGGTGCTCGAGGGTCGGGCGGAGCACGAGCTCGGCGTCGAGCAGCTCGTCGTCGACGGTTCCGTTCGTCCGGAACGAGACGACGATGTCCGCGTACGACTGCTGCGGGCGGATGTAGGCCTCGGAGTCCGGCTCGCGGCGGTCGAGCTCGCTCAGCACCTCGTCGGTCGTGTAGCCGCGCCGGGAGCAGTCGCGCCCGACCTTCCACTTCCGCCGCAGCTCCTCGGGCGGTGCGAGGAAGACGCGGACGTCGTAGGTGCGCCGGAGCTCCTCGGTGTGGTACCCGAGGAGGCCCTCGATGACGGCGAACTGCGCCGGGACGATGTAGATCGGGGCGCCGAACGTCCCGTCGGTGTGACGGTAGACCGGCTTGAGGATCGGCTCGCCGGCGCGGATGTGCGCCAGGTCCTGGCTCATGACGTCGACGTAGTTGCAGTCGGGATGGAGCGGCGTGATCCCCCGCTCCGCACGCTGCTTGCGATCGAAGCGGTGGTAGTCGTCGGTGCAGATGTGGTTGACGGCATCGTCGCCGAGCGCGCGCACGAGGCCGCGCGTGATGGTCGTCTTGCCGGCCGCCGAGTCGCCGACGACGCCGAGGATGATCGGGCGCGGCACTAGTCCGCTGCCTCGGTGCTCTCGGAGAAGACGCGGCTCTTGAGCAGGTCCTCGGGCTCGATCCGCATGAGCTGGCTCCGGGTCAGCGTCCCGCCCTCGTCGAAGAGCCGGCTCGCCTGGCGCAGCCGCGCCCGGTCGATCGCGTTGCGGACGCTCCGCGCGTTCGCGAAGCGGGGCCGGTGCATCCGCAGCTCGAGGTACTCCGCGAACACCTGCTCCGCCTCGGGCGTCAGCTCGTACGCCTGCTGCTCGAGCATGAGCCGGGCGATGCGCATGAGCTCCCCGGCCGTGTAGTCGGGGAAGTCGAGGTGGTGGGCGATCCGGGACGACATCCCCGGGTTCGAGCGGAAGAACTCGTCCATCCGGTCCTTGTAGCCGGCGAGGACGACCACGACCTTGTCGCGGTCGGCCTCCATCACCTGGAGCAGGATCTCGATCGCCTCCTGGCCGTAGTCGCGCTCGTTCTCGGGCCGGTGGAGGTAGTACGCCTCGTCGATGAAGAGGACGCCGCCGTAGGCCCTCTTGAGGACGTCCTTCGTCTTCGGCGCGGTGTGGCCCACGTACTGGCCGACGAGGTCGTCGCGTGTGACCGAGACGAGGTGCCCCTTCTCGATGTAGCCGAGGCCCTGGAGGATCCGCGCCATGCGCAGCGCCACCGTCGTCTTCCCGGTTCCCGGGTTGCCGGTGAAGCTCATGTGGAGGGAGGGCCGGTCGGACGCGAGGCCG
>DATBJE010000064.1:0-3626 GCA_036556565.1 Gaiellaceae bacterium | reverse complement strand
CACCGGCCGCCACGGGCTCTTCAACTGCTACGAGGCGTTCATCCACATCGTCGACTCGATGTTCAACCAGCACGCGAAGTGGCTGAAGGTGACGCGCGGGATCCCCTGGCGGCGGCCGATCGCCTCCCTCAACTACCTGCTGAGCTCGCACGTGTGGCGCCAGGACCACAACGGCTTCTCGCACCAGGACCCCGGCTTCATCGACCACGTCGTGAACAAGAAGGCCGAGATCATCCGCGTCTACCTCCCGCCCGACGCGAACTGCCTCCTCTCGGTCGCGGACCACTGCCTGCGGAGCCGCCACTACGTCAACGTCATCGTCGCCGGGAAGCAGCCGGCGCTCGACTACCTGACGATGGACGAGGCCGTCATCCACTGCACGCGCGGCATCGGCATCTGGGACTGGGCCTCGAACGACGAGGGCGGCGAGCCCGACGTCGTCCTCGCCTGCTGCGGCGACGTGCCGACGCTGGAGACCCTCGCGGCCGCGGCCATCCTGCGGGAGCAGCTGCCCGACCTGCGCGTGCGCGTGGTCAACGTCGTCGACCTCATGCGCCTCCAGCCGGAGTCCGAGCACCCGCACGGGCTCTCGGACGCGGAGTTCGACTCGCTCTTCACGACGAACCGGCCGGTGATCTTCGCCTACCACGGCTATCCCTGGCTGATCCACCGCCTCACGTACCGGCGGACGAACCACGCGAACCTCCACGTGCGCGGCTACAAGGAGGAGGGCACGACGACGACGCCCTTCGACCTCGTCATGCTCAACGACCTCGACCGCTTCCACCTCGTCGTCGACGTCGTCGACCGCGTGCCGGGCCTCGCCTCGTCCGCAGCCCACCTGCGCGAGCACATGGAGGAGCAGCGGCTCGTCGCCCGCGCGTGGACGCGCGAGCACGGCGAGGACCATCCGGACGTCAGCGGCTGGACCTGGCCCTTCTAATGGGCATCTAGTGGGCAGGATCCTCGTCGTCAACGCCGGCTCGACGAGCCTGAAGCTGTCGCTCGTGGCGGAGACCGAGACGAGCGAGGCGGTGGGCTCGCTGGCCGAGGTCGACCCCGGCGGCCTCGACGGCGTCGCGCACCGCGTCGTCCACGGCGGCCAGGCCTTCCGGGATCCCGTCGTCATCGACGACGAGGTTCTCGCCGCCGTCCGCGGGCTCGAGGAGGTGGCACCGCTCCACAACGCGCCCGCGATCCACGGGATCGAGGAGGCGGCCGAGAGGCTGGGCGCCGTCCCGCAGGTCGCCGTCTTCGACACGGCCTTCCACGCGAGCATGCCGGCCGAGGCCGCCACGTACGCCGTCCCGCGGCGGTGGCGAGAGGAGTGGGGCATCCGCCGGTACGGCTTCCACGGCCTCTCGGTGGAGTGGGCCGCCGAGCGCGTGCCGGCGTCCCGCCTCGTCGTCTGCCACCTGGGCGGCGGCTGCTCGGTGAGCGCGGTTCGCGACGGCCGCTCGGCCGGCACGACGATGGGCTTCACGCCGCTCGAGGGCGTCCCCATGGCGACACGCTCCGGCTCCGTCGATCCAGGGGCACTTCTCCACCTGCTCCACACGGGGAAGCTCGATGCCGACGGGCTCGACCGCGCGCTGAACGAGGAGTCGGGCCTCCTCGGGCTCGGGGGCACCGCGCACGTGCGCGACCTCGGGCCCCGCGCGGCCGAGGGTGACGAGGAGGCCTCGCTCGCGCTCGGGGTCTTCTCGCTCCGGGTGGCGCAGGCCGTCGCGGAGATGACGGTGGCGGCGGGCGGGCTCGACGCGCTCGTCTTCACGGCGGGGATCGGTGAGGGCTCTGCCCTCGTGCGGCGGCTCGTCTGCGAGCGGCTCGGGTTCCTCCGGGTGGAGCTCGACGACGCCCTGAACGACTCGGCGGAGCCGGATGCCGACGTCTCGCCGCCCGGCAGCGCGGTGCGCGTCGCCGTCGTCCGCGCCCGCGAGGACGTCGTCGCCGCGCGCGCCGCGCGACGCGTGCTCAGCCGCGGCGCCTGAGGGCGATCCCGGTGAGGATCTCGCGGACGATCCGGTCGGCCGCGAGCGACGTGATGTCGGCGGAGCCGACCATGGTCGGGATGACCTCGACGACGTCCGCGCCGACGAGGTCGAGCCGGGACGCGAGCGTGCGCGCGGCCCAGAGGAGGTCGCTGGTCGTCATCCCGCCCGGCTCGGGCGTCCCGGTGCCGGGCGCGTAGGCCGGGTCGAGCACGTCCACGTCGATCGTGAGGAAGGCCTTGCCGGCGCCGGCCACCTCGAGCGCGCGCTCCACGACGTCGGCGATCCCCCGCTCGCGCACGTCGTGCATGAAGAAGCTCGTGATGCCCTGCCCGGCCTGCCAGGAGAACTCGGCCTCGCCGGGCCAGTAGCCGCGCAGGCCGATCTGGACGTAGCGCTTCGGGTCGACATGGCCCTGCTCGACGAGCCGGTAGAAGGGCGTGCCGTGTGAGATCTCGACGCCGTACACCTCGGTGCCGGTGTCCGTGTGCGTGTCGAAGTGGACGAGGCCGACGGGGCCGTGCGCGCCGGCGACGGCGCGGATGTCCGGCTCGGAGATCGAGTGGTCGCCGCCGAGGACGATCGGGAACGCCCCCGCGGCGACCACCTCGCCGACGATCGCCTCGATGGCGGCGTGCGTCCGAACCGGATCGGCGGGAATCACCGGCGCGTCGCCGAAGTCGACGACGGAGAGCTCGGCGAACGCATCGACCTTCGCCTCCAGGTGAGGCCCCGGCGGGCAGCTCGCCGCCCGGATCGCGCGCGGCCCGAACCGCGTGCCGGACCGGTCGGAGACGAGATCGTCGGTCGGCGCCCCGACGACGGCCACGTCGACGCCCGCCAGACGGGCCGGATCCTGGGTGTAGGGCGTGCCCGCGTACGTCAGAAGCCCTGCGTAGTCGGGCTTCTCCTCGTGCCCGCGCGGCCAGCGCTCGGTCGGGTCGATCACGCGCGGGAGTCTATGCGGCTGCGGCTAAGAACCCCTAGAAGGCGCCGAGCGCCTCGCGGGCGATCCGGTCCTGCTCGAGCGAGTGGGCCGTCGGGTAGCCCTCGCTCGTGCTCGCGCGCCACGGGCGGCCGACGTAGCGGAGGTCGACCTCGGCCGGGAGGCCCTCCTCCAGCCGGTGGCGGATCGCCCTCCACGCGCCCATGTTCTGGGGCTCCTCCTGCGTCCAGACGACCTCGCCGACGTTGGGATAGCGCGAGAGGAGCTCGTCGTACGCCGCCACCGGGAACGGGTAGAGCTGCTCGAGGCGGGCAACGGCCACGTCCTCCGTCTCCCCGAACTCCTCGTGGCCGACGATGTCGTAGTAGACCTTGCCCGAGCACAGGACGAGGCGGCCGATCTCGCGCTTCCGGTCGGCGTCGAGCCGCGCGTCGTCGATGACCGCGCGAAAGCCGCCGAGCGCGAGCTCCTCGAGGCCGGACATGGCGTCCTTGTGCCGCAGGAGCCCCTTCGGCGTCAGGAAGACGATCGGCCGGGCCTTCGAGTGCAGCGCCTGGCGCCGCAGCGCGTGGAAGTACTGCGCCGCCGTGGACGGGTTGACGATGCGGATGTTCTCCTGCGCGGCGAGCTGCATGAACCGCTCGAGCCGCGCGCTCGAGTGCTCGGGCCCGCTGCCCTCGTAGCCGTGC
>DATBJE010000063.1:0-2024 GCA_036556565.1 Gaiellaceae bacterium | reverse complement strand
ACGGTCGAGCAGGCCCGGGCGGCCACCGGCTGGGATCTCCGCGTCGCTCCGGACGTCGGCGTCGGCGAGGCGCCTACCACGGCCGAGCTCGCCGCTCTGCGCGCGCTCGAGCCGGTCGCGGGCGGGGCCCGGTAGAGGGTGAACATGCCCGAGACGCGCTACGCGTGGAACGGAGACGACGGCCTCGCCTACCAGGTCGTCGGCCAGGGCCCCGTCGATCTCGTCTACCTCCAGGGTTACCTCTCGAACGTCGTCCTCAACTGGGAGCACCCGGCCTGCGCGCGCTTTCTCCGTGAGCTCTCGCGCTTCTCGCGGTTGATCGTCACCGACCGGCGGGGGCTCGGCTGCTCCGAGCGGTTCACAGCGCGGGACACGCCTCCGATCGAAACCCTGGTCGATGACCTCGTGGCCGTGCTCGACTCCGCCGGCTCCGAGCGGCCCGCGGTTTTCGCTACGGGCGATTGCGGCTTCATCGCCATGCCGTTCGCGGCGACATATCCGGACCGACTTGCCGCACTGATCCTCCACGAGGCGGCTCCAACATGGATGAAGTCCGAGGAGATTCCTTGGGGCTGGACGCCCGAAGAGCTGGAGGAGTCGGCCCGGAAATCCTGTCGCCTGGACGGAACCTGGTCCCGTCGAACCAATCCGACCCTCACCGCCGACGCGGGTGGCCTCGCGTGGCTCGTCAGGTACGAGCAGCTGTCGGGAACGCCGGGCGGCTGCCTGGCGGACGCGGCGCGCTACGGAGCGTCCGACGTGCGCGGCGTTCTCGGAGCCATCCAGGTGCCCACGCTGGTAATGCACAGGAAGGATGACCCCGAGGAGGCACTAGACAGCCGCTACCTCGCCTCACGGATACGCGCGGCGAAGCTGGCCGATGTGCCAGGCTGGGATCACTTTCCCTGGGCCGTCCATGGGGACGCGGTCGTCCGCGAGGTCGAGCGCTTCCTCGCCGGCGTCCGCCAGGAGGAGGCCGAGCTCGACCGTGTGCTCGCCACCGTCCTCTTCACCGACATCGTCGGCTCGACGAAGAAGGCGGCCGAGCTCGGCGACGCCGGCTGGCGCGAGCTCGTCGAGCGCCACCACGCCACCGTGCGCTCGCTCCTCGCCCGCTACCGGGGCAGGGAGATCGACACCGCCGGCGACGGGTTCTTCGCCTCGTTCGACGGCCCCGCGCGGGCGGTGCGCTGCGCCGAGGCGGCCGTCGAGGCGGTCCGCCCGCTGGGCATCGAGATTCGTGCCGGCGTGCATACGGGCGAGGTGGAGACGATCGCCGGCAAGGTGGGCGGCATCGCCGTCGCCATCGGCGCCCGGATCGGGGCGATGGCCATGCCCTCCCAGGTGCTGGTCTCCCAGACCGTGAAGGACCTCGTCGCCGGCTCGGGCCTCGTCTTCGAGGACCTGGGCGCCCACGAGCTCGAGGGCGTCCCCGGGGAGTGGCGCGTGTACGCCGTGACGGGATGAGCCGCGCCTACGAGGAGTCCGACCGCGCGTGGGCCGAGGAGGTCTTGACCGTCGCCGAGCAGACGAGAGTCCGCGAGCCGGCCGAACGCTCCATACTCGCGAGGTCCAGTCTGGGCGTGCGACGCTTCGCCTGACGTGGCGCTCCAGTTCCCGACGCGTGCCGAGCGGCCCGGCAAACTGCCTCACGCGGACAGCCTCGCGGCTCCGGTACCTGCGTTCATGAACGAGGGGACCGTCGTGAAGCGGCTGTTCGGGCGCGTGGTCGCCGAGTACGCCGAGTTCCTCTTCTACGCCTGGGACGACGAGCGCGAGGAGGTCGTCGGCGTCGGGCACGCGATTCCCGCGGCGTGGGACGGAGAAGCAGCGAGTCTTCCCGACGGAGGATTCGATGCGGTGATCGAGGCACGATTCGCCCAGGAACCGCCGACGCCCACCGTCCTCTGCGCGCTGGGCATCACGATCGCTCCCGAGTGTCGCGGTCAGGGCCTCAGCCGCCGCATGATCGAGCGGATGGCCGAGATCGGGCGCGACCACGGACTCGACACGCTGATCGCGCC
>DATBJE010000062.1:0-1546 GCA_036556565.1 Gaiellaceae bacterium | reverse complement strand
TCGGCTCGTCGCATCCTGGGGCTGGAGTAGGTCCCAAGGGTTGGGCTGTTCGCCCATTAAAGCGGTACGCGAGCTGGGTTCAGAACGTCGTGAGACAGTTCGGTCCCTATCCACCATGGGCGCTGGAAGCTTGAGAGGAGTGGTCCCTAGTACGAGAGGACCGGGACGAACAGACCTCTGGTGTATCAGTCGTCGTGCCAACGGCGCTGCTGATTAGCCACGTCTGGACGGGATAACCGCTGAAAGCATCTAAGCGGGAAGCCCACCTCGAGATGAGGCTTCCCATCCCCTTGAGGGAGTAAGGGTCGTGGGAGACCACCACGTTGATAGGCGGGACGTGGAAGCACAGCAATGTGTGAAGCGGACCCGTACTAATGACCCGAGGTCTTGATTTCGAACGTCCGTGGAGTCGCTATGGAGTTTTGAGGGTGCGCCGGCGCACGTACGCCCGCGGCGAACCTCGCAATTCCGGTGGTGATAGCGGCAGGGAAACACCTCTTCCCATTCCGAACAGAGAAGTTAAGCCTGCCAGCGCCGATGGTACTCGGAGGGCAACCTCCCGGGAGAGTAGGACGCCGCCGGTTATCTTTCGAAGGCCCGCCTCGGCGGGCTTTCGTCGTTAAGGCGACACTTCGCCTGTGGATGCGCCGCTCGACAACCGCGCGATCGCGGAGCGCCTGGAGACGTTCGCGCTCCTGCTCGAGCTCGCCGAGGCGAACCCCTACAGCGTCCGCGCGTACCGCCGCGCGGCCGAGCTCGTGCGCTCGACGCCGGCGGACGTAGCCGAGGTCGTCCGCATCGGTCGTGTCCGCGAGCTCCGCGGCATCGGGGCGTCGATCGAGGCGCGGCTCGTCGAGCTGGTCGAGACCGGCCGGATCGAGGAGCTCGAGGAGCTCGAGCGGACGGTGTCGCCCGAGGTGGTGGGCTACGGGCGCTACCTCGGCCTGAGCGCGCGCCGGTCGCTCGACGCCGCCCAGGCGCTCGGGCTCCGCACCGCCGCCGACCTCGCGCGCGCCGTCGAGGACGGGACGATCCGCGACGCACCGGGGATCGGGCCGAAGACGGCCGAGCGGCTGAGGGCCGGGCTCGAGCGACCGCCGGGGGAAGAGCGCTCGCTGCTCCTGCCGCAGGCGCGCGAGCTTCTCGAGGGCATCGCCGCCGCCCTCGACGGCACGGTTGCCGGCGACGTCCGCCGCTGCGTGGATGCGCCGCGCCACCTCGCCGTCGTCGCGCCGGCCGGCTTGGCCGAGCGCCTCGCCGGCGCGCCCGGGATCGTCGCCGTCGTCGAGCGCGACGAGACCCACGCGGTCGGGGTCACGACCGAGGGGCTCCCGGTCGAGCTCGTCCTCGCCGAGCCCGGAGCCGCCGGCACGGCGCTCCTGCGCGCGACCGGGGCGCCCGCGTACGTCGACGGCCTCGCACCACTGCCGGAAGCCGCCACGGAGGAAGCGGTCTACGCAGCGCTCGGGATCCCGTTCTGCCCGCCGGAGCTCCGCGAGGAGCCGTTCCGCGGCGAGCCGCCCGCGCTCGTCGAGCTCGCCGACGT
>DATBJE010000061.1:0-12954 GCA_036556565.1 Gaiellaceae bacterium | reverse complement strand
GCTTTCCTGGAAACGCTGGAAGAGCACCTTGCGAGCGCTAGTTCGCCGCAGCGCTCCTGATGGAGGCCGCGCCCAGGGCAACAAAAGCGTCTGGCGATGGAGCGTACCGGGATCGAACCGGTGACCTCCGGCTTGCAAAGCCGGCGCTCTCCCAGCTGAGCTAACGCCCCGCGTCAGGGACTAACTGTACTCGCGAGCGGGGTCGGCGAGCGCCGCGGCGGGGTCGGCTAGTCGCCCCAGTCGAAATCGCGGGAGCGGCCCCAGAGGGTGTCCTCGGGATCCACGGGCGGGTCCGTGTCCTCGCCGGGCCACGCGAGCACCTTGCTCGGCTCGAGCTCCGGCTCGTTGCCGCTCAGGGTGTCCTCGAGGCGGGCCTGCTCCTCGGTCTTGAACAGCGGGTGGTTCTGGAAAGGATCCTCGACGCGATAGCGGTCGATGGGCATGTTTCCGTCCAGCTGCGAGTTCTTCCGCTTCAGCTCGAGGTGCTCCTCGATGACGCGGGCGAACGTGGTGTCCTTCTCGGCGCTCACTCACACCTCCGGGTCGGGAACGGGGGCGGCGCAGGATTGTAGACGACCTGGCGCCTGGGAACGCTAGTCATGAGCGCGGACGATGGTACCTGCGTCCGCTGAGACGACGCAGTTCTTACCCGCGCTCTTGGCACGGTAGAGCGCCTCGTCGGCCGCGGCGAAGAGCGCCGCCGGGGTCTGGGCGTCCGGGAAGGCGGCGACGCCGAAGCTCGCGGTGACGGCGACGAGTCCGCCCGGATGGGTCGTCATCGGCCGCGCGGCCAGCGCGCGGCGCAGGCGCTCGGCGAGCTGGTGCGCGCCCTCCAGGTCGGTCTGCGGGAGCAGGACGGCGAACTCCTCGCCGCCGTAGCGTGCGGGGAGGTCGATGTCGCGCACCGTGGAGCGCAGGATGTCGGCGAACGTGCGCAGGACGTCGTCGCCCGCCTGGTGGCCGTAGCGGTCGTTCACCTGCTTGAAGTCGTCGAGGTCGGCGAGGATGAGCGCGAGGTTGCCGCCGAAGCGCTCGGCGCGGGAGATCTCGCCCTCCATGACCTCCTCGAAGTGGCGACGGTTCGGGAGCTCGGTGAGGCCGTCCGTGTTCGCCTGGCGCTCGACGAGGCGGTGGAGGCGCTCGTTCTCGAGCGCGATGGAGGCCTGGGAGCCGAGCCAGTGGGCGAGCTCCCTCGCCTCGTCGTCGAAGTCCTCGCCGCGCGGCGTCAGGTAGAGGATCGCGCCGTCGCGGCCCTCGGGCCCGATCGGAATCGCGAGCGGCTTGCCGCCCGCGTCGGGGTCCCCGTCGTGGGCGATCTCCTTGTCGCCGACGACCAGGCTGCCGCCGGCGGCGCCGGTCGCCTCGACCGCGTTCGCCACGATGACCTGGAGGAGCGTGTACGGCTGGTGGGTCGCGGCGAGCGCATCGCCGAAGCGGGTGATCGCGGCGCGCACGCGGCCGCGCTCGGCCTCGAGCTCCTCGAGCCGGGCCTCGAGCTGCGTGGCCATGTCGTTGAACGCCTGGCCCAGGGCGGCGAACTCGTCCCGCCCGCGGACGTCGACGCGCCGCTTGAACTCCCCGCGCGCGACGGCGCCGGCGGCGTCGGCCAGCTCGCGAAGCGAGCGCACGATCGTCCGCCCGAGCGCGTACGCAAGGATCCCGACTGCGAGCATCGCGACGGCCGAGAACAGCAGGAACCGACGCTGAAGGTACAGCGTCGCCTCGTCGATCGCGCTCTTGGGCGTGAGCCCGACCAGCGTGACGGCGGGGCTCCCGCGCGGGCCTTCCGCGAGGAGGTCCGTCGCCACCGCCCGGTACTGGACGCCGTCGACCTTCGTGTACTGCGGGCCGTTGGTCGAGATGTCCACCTCGGAGGCGAGCCGCTTCGGGACGATGAGGCGGCCGCCGACGACGAAGGCGAAGCGGTCGTTCTCGTCGAGCGCGGCGCCGCGGGCGAGTGAGCCCGCGAGCCCGTCGGTGAACGGAACCGCAACGGCGACCGTGCCGATCGTCCTGTCCGTGCCGGGCTCGACGACCTTGGCCTCCCGAACGGCCGCGTATCGCGCCGGCTCATCGCCGGCGATCAGCGCGCCGTCCTTCGCGTAGAAGGCGCTGCCCGGGACCTCGCGGGCGGTCTTCTGGAGGACCGAGCGGTCCCGGTCGGCGAGCGCCTGCTGCACCTGGGTCGCGCCCGCGAGCGACTTCGCCGTCTGCCCCGCCTCGTGGAGCCGCTCCTCGTGGTCGCCCTGGGCGACGCGGAGGGCCGTGCTCAGGCGCGAGTCGACCGACCCTGTCTCGCCCCGTCGCGCGACCTCGCTGAAGGCCCACGTCGCCGCCACGAGGGGCAGCAGCGCGAGGAGCATGAAGTAGATGACGAGTCGGAGCTTGAAGCTTCCCATGCGCTGGCGCGGGTCCACAGTCGAAGGTAGTAGCCGATACAAGAATCGGCCGAGAGGCAATGCCCCTTTAGAGGGATAACGTCCGCGGCTTAGAAGATCGGGCGCTCGAAAGCGATCGCCGCCGCGATCCCCACGAACCAGCAGACCGTCGTCAGCACGACCGCGAACGGGACGAGCCGGGCATCGCGACCGCCCATGGCGGCGGCGACGAGTGCGACGAAGACACCGGCGGTGCAGAGCTTCGCGGGCTCGTGGATGACGCCGATCAGCGCCGCGAAGATGGCGAACGTGGCGAGGAAGTCGGCGACGAGCTGCGCGGGCCTGGCGCGGTCACCCAGCTCCTGCCCCTGCGCGCTCACCGGGCCCTCCGGCGAACGGCACGTGCGGGCTCTCCGCGGCGACCGCGGTCGGGCGCGCCGTGCGGGCCTGGCCGACGTCCGGGGACGGGCACGCGCGGGCCACGTCGCGGACGGAGGTCGACGCCGCCGCCGCCCAGGCTCTCTCCGGCCCCTGCGATGCCCGGCTGCGGCGGATCCTTCACCGACCACCACACGAGCCACGCGATGTACAGGGCCGGGATCTTCAGGATCACCAGGAACCAGATGGTGAACCAGACCATGAGTCGCTGAGTGTAACCTAGCCCGCTGACCCCAAACAGCAACCCCCGGGCGGGCGCCGCTGCGGCTCAGTCAGGCGCTCCCGTCGCGGGCCTCTCGATGGCGTCGAGGGCCCGCCTCATCGCCCGGAGAGGAGACGAGACGCTTGACCCCAACTCCCCCACACGGGCTCCTGCTCGCGCTCGTGGGCCTGATTGCCCTGACAGCCCCGACCGCCGTCCCCGCCGCGCACGACAAGCCGTCGGAGGCCGCGGAGCTCGCCGGCCAGATCGCGATGCACCGCTCCCGAGCCTGGCACTGGCAGCGCGTTCTGGGCATGCGACGGACCCCGACGGACTTCGCGGAGCGGACGACGACGTCCGTCGAGGCGCTCCGCGCCCTCCGCGCCCGCTGGCGCACCCGGGCGATCGATGTGCGCTCGCAGGCGAAGCGCCCGCCGCACAGGGCCGCATGGTCGTGCATCCAGCGGCACGAGGGGCGCTGGAACGACCCGGGCGCCCCGTACTACGGCGGTCTGCAGATGGACATCACCTTCCAGCGTCGGTACGGCAGGTATCTCCTCCGCCGGAAGGGAACGGCCAACCGCTGGACGCGGCTGGAGCAGATGTGGACAGCGGAGAAGGCCCTCCGCGCCGGCCGGGGCTTCTACCCCTGGCCGGTGGCGGCGAGCCGCTGCGGCCTCATCTAAGACTGCCCCTTCGAGCCATGTCCGGGGTCTGACCCCGGACATGGTCGTTTTGGGCGGTGGGTAGGTGACCGACGGCGAACTGCGAGCGGGGCCGGTGATCCCCAGGTTCGCCGACGCGAAGCGGAACACGGACGTCGGGCGACCGCCCTGCCTCGTCCTCCGGGGCCACGTCCGGGGTCTGACCCCGCACGTGGCCCTTTCGGTCAGCGGGCGTCCGGCGGGCGGAGGACCGCGAACGGATCGGTGACCTCGAGGTGCGCGGCGGCGAAGCGGAAGACCGATGCAGGCCGGCCGCCGGCGCGCCCGGGCGGGCGCGTCTCGCCGGTGGGCTCGAGCAGGCGGCGGCGGACGAGCACGCGCTGGAGGTTCGTGGCCGAGACGTCGTGCCCGAGCGCGGCGCGGTAGAGGGCCCGGAGCTCCGAGATCGTGAACGACGGCGGCGCGAGCGCGAAGCCGACGTTCGTGTACGAGAGCTTGGCGCGCAGGCGGCCGCGGCCCGTGAGGACGATGTCGGCGTGGTCGAAGGCCAGCGCCGGCAGGTCGTCGACCGGGTGCCAGGCCGTGTCGTCGGGGACGCGCGGGTCGACGTCGGCCGGGACGAGCCCGAGGTAGGCGGTCGCCACGAGCCACTGCTCGGGGTGGCGGCGGGGGTCGCTGAGCGTCTCGAGCTGCTCGAGGTGAGCGAGGTCGCGCACGTCGACCTTGGCGGCGAGGTGGCGGCGGATCGACTCGTCGAGCGTCTCCCCGAAGGCGAGCAGACCGCCGGGGAGCGCCCACGCGCCGCGGGCGGGGCCGCGGGCGTGCTGCCAGAGCAGCGCCTGGAGGACGCCCTCGCGGACCTGGAGCACGACCGCGAGCGCCTCGTTGGCGGGCCGGGTATCTGTGGTAGACTTGACCATCAGTTATCGCCTTATAGGCAAAAACCTTCCCGGAGGATACCAATGAAAGCGCTCATCATCGTCGACATGCTCAACGACTTCGTCGACGGCAAGCTCGCCAACCCGAAGGCCCAGGCCATCGTCGACCCGCTCCAGCGGCTGCTCGCGCACGCGCGCGAGGAGGGCTGGGTCGTCGTCTTCTCGAACGACGCCCACGACCCGAGCGACCCCGAGATGAAGATCTGGGGCGAGCACGCGATGGCCGGCAATCCGGGCGCCCAGGTGATCCCGGCGCTCGCGCCGCAGGAGGGCGAGATCATCTCGGAGAAGCACCACTACGGGGCCTTCGACGGCACCGGCCTCGACGAGCAGCTTCGCGCGCTCGGGGTCGACGAGGTCGTGCTCACCGGCCAGCACACGCACATCTGCGTTCGCCACAGCGCCTACGGCGCCCTCATCAGGGGCTACGAGATCACGATCCCCCGCTTCGCCGTGTGCGGGTTCGAGGGCGTGGACGAAGAGGCGGCGCTCGAGTACCTGCAGGGGACCTACGGCGCGACCATCACGACGGTGGACGAGCTCGTCGGCTCGTCCGAGCGCGTCACGGCCTAGCACGCGCGCCAGGGGCGGCCCGGCTCCCGGCGGGGGCCGCCCCTCTCCCCCTCGCTACGCTGGCGGCGTGAACCGCCTGGCGGGCGAGACCAGCCCCTACCTCCTCCAGCACGCCGACAACCCCGTGGAGTGGTACCCGTGGGGCGAGGAGGCGCTCGCGCTCGCGCGCGCCGATGACCGGCCCATCCTCCTCTCCGTCGGCTACGCGGCCTGCCACTGGTGCCACGTCATGGAGCACGAGTCCTTCGAGGACGAGGAGACGGCGCGGCTGATGAACGAGGAGTTCGTCTGCGTGAAGGTCGACCGGGAGGAGCGGCCCGACGTCGACGGGCTCTACATGGACGCCGTCGTCGCCATGACAGGGCACGGCGGCTGGCCGATGACGGTCTTCCTCACGCCCGAGGGGAAGCCCTTCTACGGCGGGACGTACTTCCCACCCGAGCCGCGTCTGGGGATGCCCGCGTTCCAGCAGGTGCTCCGCGCCGTCGCGGACGCGTACCGAACCCGGCGCGACGACCTCGAGCAGCAGGCCGGCGTCCTCGTCGACGCGATCCGGCAGGCGAGCGAGGTGGCGCCCTCGGCGGAACCGCTCACGAGCGCGCTCCTGACCCAGGCCGTCTCGGGCCTGCGAAGGCTGTTCGACCCGGCCGAGGGCGGGTTCGGGCCCGCGCCGAAGTTTCCCTCGGGCTCGACCATCGAGCTGCTGCTGCGACTCCACGACGAGCGCGGCTCCGACGAGGCGCTCGACATGGTGCGGGTCACCCTCGACCGCATGGCTGCCGGGGGCATGTACGACGTGCTGGGCGGCGGCTTCCACCGCTACTCCGTGGACTCGCGGTGGCTCGTCCCCCACTTCGAGAAGATGCTCTACGACAACGCCCTCCTGGCGCCCGCTTACCTTCACGCGTGGGTCGTCACCGGCGAGGAGCGCTACCGGCGAGTCGCGTGCGAGACGCTCGACTACGTGCTCCGCGAGCTCAGGCTCCCCGAGGGCGGCTTCGCCTCCGCCCAGGACGCGGACACCGACGGGGTCGAGGGCCTCACGTACACGTGGACGCCCGCCGAGATCGAGGAGATCCTGGGCGAGCCTCACCGCGAGTGGCTCCAGCCCTTCGAGCACGGCCGCGAGATCGTCCGGGCCGAGATCCCGGCGGAGGCGCGGGCGGCGCTCCTCGCGGCGCGCGACCGAAGACCACAGCCGCTCCGCGACGACAAGGCGCTCGCCGCGTGGAACGGCCTCGCCCTGGCCGCGCTCGCGGACGCCGGCGCCCGGCTCGGGCGGACGGACTACGTCGAGGCGGCGGTCGCGCTTGCCGGGTTCCTGCTCGGGCCGCTCTCGGATGGGCGCGGACGCCTCCTCCGCAGCTACCGGGACGGGGACGCCCGCATCCCGGGCTACCTCGAGGACTACGCGAACGTCGCGAACGGGCTCGTCGAGCTCGCCTGGGCCACGGGCGAGCCGCGCTGGCTCGAAGAGGCCAGGCGTCTCGCCGGCCTGATGGTCGACCTCTTCGCGGACGGGGAGCGCGGCGGGTTCTACGTGGACGCGGCCGAAGGGGACGGCCTCGTGGCGCGGCGCAAGGAGTTCGACGACCACCCGAGCCCGGCCGGGAACTCGATGGCCGCGTTCGTCCTTCTGCGGCTCTCGCGCCTCTACGGAGACCCTGAGCTCGAGCGGCGGGCGGTCGGCGTCTTCCGCCTCGCGCGGAACCTCCTCGAGCGCGCGCCGGGCGCCGTCCCGCACCTCCTCTGCGCCCTCGACCTCCGCTTTTCCCCGCCCCGCGAGATCGCCGTGGTCGGCGAGTCGGCGGAGCTTCGCCGGGCCGCGCTCGCCGGGCTCCGGCCGAACACCGTCTTCGCCTTCTCCCCCGCCCCGACCGACGCCGTGCCGCTCCTCGCGGGCAAGACCCTCGTCGGCGGAGAGCCCGCCGCGTACGTCTGCGAGAGCTTCGCCTGCCGGCAGCCGGTCACCGCCGTGGCCGACCTCGAGGCAGCGCTGGCCTAAGTTCTTACTGACGGACGACGACCGGGGCGCCGAGCGGCACGACCCGGAAGAGGAAGCGCATGTCGGCCGCGCTCGCGTGCGGGCACCCCGCCGACGACGCCGCGCCGATCGACGCCGGGTCGTTCGTCCCGTGGATCGCGATCCGGTCGCCGCCGCGCCAGCCTGCGGGGAGGCTGGTCTGGTGTGCGGAGAGCGCGAGGATGCAGCAGCCGTACGCCGAGCTGTACCGGGCACCGGGGAGCTTGTCGGTGACGGCGAAGCGCCCGACCGGGGTCGGCGAGCCGGGCCGGCCGACGCCGACGGTGATCCGGCGCAGCACCTTCTCGCCGCGGCGGACGACGACGCGGCGGGCCGAGAGGTCGAGCGTGAGCGAGACGAGCGTGCGGGAGATGCGGAGCCGGCTTCTCGTCTCGTTCACCCAGCCGAGCCTGCCGTTCGCGACGTGCGTCGTGATCACGCCGAGCCAGTTGCCTCGCCGCTTCGCGACGGCGAGGGTCGTCGGCGACCCGAACTCGGTCGTCGCGCCCAGGCGGGCTGCCACGGGGCCGTGCGGGCGGGTACGGACGAGGATCGTGGCGGCGCGCCTGGGGCGGGCGATCTCGTGCCCGGGCGCCCGCGGGGCGCTCGCCGCGGCCTCGGGTTGCTCCGAGACGGGACCCAGGGCGGCGCCGGCGGAGGTCTCCGGCGCCTGGCCGGCCGCGGGCCGCGCGAGAAGCAGGAGGACGACCCCGATCGCGGCCAGCACCGCGACCGCGACCAGAACGTGCGGCGGCAGGTAGAAACGCCCCATCCGATCTCCCATCGGGCGTTCCGCCGCCTCGCCTCGTCACTCGAACGAGGGAATCGTGCGCTTCGTCACCAACCGGTGCCGGGGCGCCTCCGTGGAGACGCCCCGGCGGTGGGCTAGACGCGAGCCGGACTGGCCGGCGCCTTCTGCGCCCGCGCGACCGTCAACCGCGCGCCGCCGCGCTCGAGGCGCGGACCGGCGCGGACGCGGACGTGCACGCGCGCGAGCGCCCGGGCCCGCAGGGCGACCTCGGCGGCGCCGAGAGGGGTCACCTCACGCACGCGCCGGGCCTCCAGATGCATCCGATGGAGCTCGACCATGGCTCCTCCTTCCGTTTTCAGGCGTTTGGTTGCGTCGTCGTCCGAGAAAAACCCACGCGAAAGCACACGCACGCATTTCGGCGTGAATTCACGACTCCAGAAACGACGAGGGCGACCCGACCGGGTCGCCCTCGACAGAGCAGCTCTGCGACTGAGCTACGTCAGCGCAGGTGCCGTTCGTCGAGGACGGGAGCCGATCCCACGGGGAGAGCCTCCGCGGTCTCTGGAAGGAACGTGATGGCGGTCATGGCGTTTCGCATCTCTCTCCTGGGTCTCGGACAGAGCGCACATTACCGGACATCCCGGACGATGGCAAGGACTTTCTCCGGATCGATTCAATCCGCTCCGACGGCATCGGGAGAAGAAAAGCGGCGGGCGCAATTTCGCCGCCGTCGTTGACTCGGGTCCGCCGGCCGTACTAGCGTCTCCCCACCGAGACGGGATTCCGGGGGCACGCCCTCCGGGGGAGGAGGGACGATGCGGAGCAAGCTCGTTGTCGCGCTGGCCGCGCTGGCCGCGGCGGTCTTCAGCTCGACGGCCTCGGCGGCGGGGTACTCGAACCTGCAACCGGGCGTGCCGAGCGCCGACCTCAGGGAGCGGGTGCCGGTCAACGTCGTCTTCGTCGGGTTCGATCCGGACGAGGTGGGCAAGTCCGCGTTCCGCGACGGGCTGCCGTCGCAGTCCCGGCCGATCGTTCGCTCCCGCCTGTGGTACGGCGTCGTCCAGGAGCTCGGGATCGACTACAGGTTCGACTACTCGGTCACGTACACGCGCTCGTCGTGGGAGAAGAGCTTCTTCAAGGCGCTCCGCCGCCTGGCCGTCCCCGCGGACCTCACCGAGTTCCAGTCGGCCTACAACGACCAGGACGGCACGCGCGACGTCGGGCAGAACCACTTCATCGACGCGCCGAGCGTCGAGAAGTGGCTCATCGACAACGCCCCGAAGGGCGTCGACACGCGCCGCGACACGCTCTTCTTCGTCAACTGGTGGGGCCGGTCGGACTTCATCGACCACGTCTACACGAAGTTCGGCGAGCCCGACCCCGACACCGGCCACGACTTCGGGGTCGAGAACGAGAGCCGGAAGATCATCGGGTGGGGCGGGACGACGCCCGACGACGAGGAGACCGGCCTGGGCCGGCGCGGCGTCAACCGCGTCTGGTTCTTCGACCTCTCGGCCGGCCCCGAGGCCTGGGGCGGCAACTTCGACATCACGAACGAGGACCTCGACGACGACGGCGAGCCCGACTACCGGATCCCGGTCGCGTGGGAGTACGCCGACGACGGCTACCGGTCTCCCGACGCGCTCACGAGCGATCTCGCGCTGGTCGCCCGCTACGCGGCGATCAACCTCATGTTCGCCTCGTCGCCGCTCTATCCGCCGTACCTGACGCCGGAGCTCCTCCCGTCGAAGATCAACCTCGACACGAACACCTACGAGGGCTGGCCCGGAGTCGACGCGAGCGCCGACTACCGGAAGCCCGACTTCCTCCTGCAGGAAGAGAGCGAGCTCTTCCCCTCGAGCTGGTCCGTGGACGAGCAGGACCTGAAGTTCAAGGGCAAGGCGAAGACGTGCTACGAGCTCTGGCTGGCGGACACGAAGACGTGCGTCCGCGACCGCCCGCAGTACCCGCCGTTCGCCAACCTCTTCCTCGACAACGCCCTCAACCTCGACGGCGTCCTCGACCACGACCCGGCGAGGGGCAAGCGGATCTACGAGGCGCCGGCCTTCGCCTACGCGGTGACCGACGACCTCGACCCGGGGTTCCTCGGCTACGCCGACGACAACTGGACTGACGGGACGCAGAGCTTCGTCTTCAGCTTCGTGTCCCAGATCATCGTCGACCTCGGGTACGGGCTGACGACGACCGAGATCCACGAGTACGGCCACCACTTCGGGATGAGCCATCCGCACGACGGCTTCGACTGGGAGACGGGGGTCGACTACGAGCCCACCGGCCCGTTCTACTTCGCCTGGGCGACCGACGAGCAGAACTCGATCATGAGCTACATCGACCTGAACTGGGACTTCAGCCAGTTCGACCGTGACAACGCCGCCCGCCACCAGGCCGCCGGCTACATCCTCAACGCGAACGTGATCGCCGGCCGGATCCTCGAGAGCCGGAAGGCGCGGCGCGCGGCCGGGTACCTGGCCGCCGCCGACGCGGCCGTCGGCAAGGCCGAGCAGGCCATCGCCGCGCACGACTACCCGGGCACGTGGCAGGCCGCCCGAACGGCCTACGAGCTCGTCCTCCTCGCCGCCGACAAGGCCGACGTGGACGTCGAGGCGAGCTACGGCGGCTGGGCGGTGCAGCCGAAGGTGCGCTCGAGGAGCGCCGGCAGCAGAAACGCCCTCGTCGGTTACGCGGCCTTCGACCGGATCGGCCCGGGCACCAAGCGCGGCCTGGACTAGGACAACCTGGCGCCGAGGGCCTCGAAACGAGGTCCTCGGCGTCGACTACCGGCGGACGTCGACGGCGACCGGCGGGCTCAGGAGCTCCGGCTCGGCCCCGGGCAGGGGCCGCCCCCCTTCGTCCACGTCCCGGGCCATGCCCTCGATGTCCCGCATGCCGGGGAGGAAGTAGGCCCCGAGCGTGAAGACGACGCCGATCGCGGCGGCGCCGATCAGGGTCGCGCGCGCCCCGACGAGGCTCGCGACCGGCGCGGTGAGCGCGAACGAGAGGGGCAGGAGCCCGATGGAGATCAGCCAGTCGAGGCTCGACACGCGCCCCAGCATCGACGCGGGGACGTGGTACTGCTTGATCGTCGCCCAGACGATCGTTCCCACCGTCTCGAGGGCGTTGAAGAGGAGGCACGCGACGGCGAGCTGCCACGAGGCGGTGGCGAGGCCGTAGCCGGCGACGGCGAGCGTCGCGATCGTCCACGCGCCGTACATGACGGTCACGTCGCGCTTCGGATGACCGCGTTGGCCGACGATGAGGGCGGCGCCGATCGCGCCGATGCCGCCCGCGGCGAAGATGAGGCCGAGGGCGTCCGCGGAGGCGCCGAGGTCGTTCTTCACGACGTAGGGCAGCAGCACCTCGGCCGGCCCCATGAACGCGAGGTACGCGAACGTCGCGGAGAGCAGCGTCCCCCAGAGCCAGACCCGGCTTCGCACGAACCGGAGGCCCTCCTTGACGGCCTGCACCGAGGACTCGGCGTGCTCGGAGCGCGGGTGCGCGGCCGGGCGCATGAGGAAGACGAAGACCGTGGACACGACGAACGAGGCGGCGTCGACGGCGAAGGCGGCGCCGGTGCCGATCCCCGCGACGAGCACGCCGCCGAGCGCGGGGCCGGCCAGTCGGAGCGCGATCGGGCGGACGAACTGGTCGAGCGAGTTCGCCGCGGGAAGATCGACCGTCGGGACGATGTCGGGGACGATCGCGTCGAAGGCGGGCGTGAAGAACGCCGTGCCGATCCCGTAGAGCGCGACGATGACCGCGAGCTCCCAGAACGTCAGCAGGCCCGTGATGGAGAGGACCGCGAGCACGCCGACGACCACCGCGCGCCCGACGTCGGCGCAGAGCATGAGCCGGCGGCGGTCGACGCGGTCGCTGAGGACGCCCGCCGGGAGGAGGAAGGCGAGCGTCGGGATGGTCATCGCGATGCCGAGGAGGGAGAGCGCGGCAGGCGCGTTCCACAGCTCGTAGGCCTGCCAGGCCATCGCGATCAGGAAGATGCCGTCGCCGAGCAGCGAGACGGTCATCCCGGTCCAGAGCAGCCGGAAGTCCCGGTGCCGAAGCGGCGAGAGGAGGTTGACCCGCGAGAAGCCGCCCGGACGGTCGAGCCCCTCGTGGCTATGCTGCATGCGAGTGCTGCTCGCCCCCGAGGTACTCGAAGAGCGCCTCGTTGTTCATCGGCTTGGCGAAGAAGAATCCCTGGCCGAGCTCGCAGCCGAGATCGCGGAGCGAGACGATCTGCTCCGGCTGCTCGATGCCCTCCGCGACGACGTCGAGGTTGAGGCTCGTGCCGAGGGCGATGATCGCCGCGGCGAGGCCCGAATCCTCGTGCTCGGCCGAGAGGAACGACCGATCCATCTTGAGGATGTCGATGGGGAAGCGGCTCAGGTACGAGAGCGACGAGTAGCCCGTGCCGAAGTCGTCCATCGCCAGGAGGATCCCGAGCTCCTTCAGGTCGTGGAGGCGCTGGACCGCGAGGTCGGTGTCGGCCATCATCACCGTCTCCGTGATCTCGAGCACGAGAGACGACGGCGGCAGGCCGGTCGAGGAGAGCGCGCCGCGCACGTCCTCGATGATCGTCTCGGACTGGAGCTGCTTGACGGAGAGGTTGACGCTGATCGTCAGCGGCGGGATGCGCGGCAGGCGCTCGTGCAGGAGCACGCCCTGGCGGCAGGCCTCCTGGAGGACCCAGCGGCCGATCGGGATGATCAGGCCGGTCTCCTCGGCGAGCGGGATGAAGTTGAGCGGCGCGATCATGCCGCGGCTCGGGTGGTTCCAGCGGAGAAGCGCCTCGACGCCGTAGTCGTCGCGCTCGTCGAGCCGGACGACGGGCTGGTAGTGGATCTCGAGCTGCTCGAGCTCGAGGGCGCGCTGGAGCTCGGCCTGGAGCTCGAGGCGCTCGACGACGCGCTCGTGCATGGCGGGCTCGAAGACCCGGTAGCCGCCCTTCGTGTCGCGCTTGGCCATGTA
>DATBJE010000060.1:0-1906 GCA_036556565.1 Gaiellaceae bacterium | reverse complement strand
TCGATGTCGCGCAGCATCTCGGTGGCGAGGCGCGCGAGCCGGCACTCCGTGTAGCGCATCGCCGCGGCCGGCTCGACGTCGAACCCGAAGTTCCCCTGGCCGTCCACGAGCGGGTAGCGCAACGAGAACGGCTGCGCCATGCGGACGAGCGTGTCGTAGATCGCCTGGTCGCCGTGCGGGTGGTACGAGCCCATGACGTCGCCCACCACCCTGGCGCACTTCTTGTACGGCCGGTTCGGCTGCATCCCGGCCTCGTGCATGCCGTAGAGGACGCGCCGGTGCACGGGCTTCAGGCCGTCGCGGACGTCCGGGAGCGCGCGGCCCACGATGACCGACATGGCGTAGTCCAGATAGCTCGAGCGGAGCTCCTGCTCGAGCTCGCGCGGCTCGATGCGCCCCGGCCCGAGGGCCCCGACCTCAGACATGTGGCATCTCCTCTCCCCGCGCCCTACACGTCAAGGAAGCGGACGTCCTTCGCGTTTGCCTCGATGAACTGCCGGCGCGGCTCGACCTGGTCGCCCATGAGGACCGAGAACATCTGGTCGGCGGCCGAGGCGTCCTCGACGTCGACGCGGATGAGCAGGCGCCGGGCGGGATCCATCGTGGTCTCCCAGAGCTGCTCCGGGTTCATCTCCCCGAGGCCCTTGAAGCGGCTGAGGTGGAGCCCGTCCTTCGCGAGGTCGAGCGCGCGGTGCCGGAGCCCGTCGAAGGTCTGGGCGGTCGCGGTCTTCTTGCCCAGCCGGAGCGTGAACGGCGGCAGCCCGCTCGCGGCGGCCGTCTTCGCGTAGGCGCCGCGGAGCCGCGAGTACGTCGGCGACTCCATCAGCTCGGCGGGGAGGTCGAGGTGCTGCGCCGCGCTCGACGCGACCTCGACGACGCGCAGACGCAACCCCGCGGACGAGCTGTCGAGGATGCTGAAGTCGTAGCCGTTCGGCGGCATCGCGTCGATGGTCTGCTCGAGCTCGGCGATCGACTCGGCCTCGTGCTCGACCAGCCGGTGCGCGACGACGAACTCGGCCGCGTCGCCGAACTCGGCCCGGAGCTTCGCGCGGAATCCCTCGAACGCCGCGAGCTCGCGGACGAAGCGGCCGTACCTGGACTCGGTCAGCTGCACGGGGTCGCCGTTGCGGTCGGTGATCTCGATGTCCTTCACCCGCTCGCGCACGAGGAGCTCCTCGAGCTGCGCGTCCTTCTCGAAGTAGAACTCCTGGTTCGCCACCTTCACCTGGTAGAGAGGCGGGACCGCGATGTAGACGTGCCCGCGCTCGATGAGCTCGCGCATCTGGCGATAGAGGAACGTGAGGATGAGCGTGCGGATGTGCGACCCGTCGACGTCGGCGTCGGTCATGACGATGACCCGGCCGTAGCGGAGGTTCGCGATGTCGAACTCGTCGCCGATCCCGGTGCCGATCGCCGTGATCATCGCCTGGATCTCGGCGTTCGAGAGGACCTTGTTGATGCGGTTCTTCTCCGAGTTGATGATCTTCCCGCGCAGGGGGAGGATCGCCTGATACGTGCGGTCGCGGGCCTGCTTCGCCGACCCGCCCGCGGAGTCGCCCTCGACGATGTAGAGCTCCGCCACCTCGGGGTCCCTGATGGAGCAGTCGGCGAGCTTGCCGGGGAGCGACGAGTTCTCGAGCGCGCTCTTCCGCCGCGTCAGCTCGCGGGCCTTCCGCGCAGCCTGCCGGGCGCGCGCCGCCGAGATCGCCTTGGAGATGATCTGGCGCGCGTCGGTGGGGTTCTCCTCGAGGAACTCGGCGAGCTTCGCGTTGACCGTCTGCTCGACGAGGCCCCTGACCCACGGGTTGCCGAGCTTCGTCTTCGTCTGCCCCTCGAACTGCGGCTCCCGCAGCTTCACCGAGAGGACCGCCGCCAGGCCTTCGCGCACGTCCTCGCCCTCGAGGTT
>DATBJE010000059.1:0-1782 GCA_036556565.1 Gaiellaceae bacterium | reverse complement strand
CAAGCGCAAGATCACCGACGGTGACAAGCTCGCCGGCCGCCACGGCAACAAGGGCGTCATCTCCAAGATCCTGCCGGTCGAGGACATGCCGTTCCTGGAGGACGGCACCCCGGTCGACGTGGTCCTGAACCCGCTCGGTGTGCCGGGCCGCATGAACGTCGGCCAGATCCTCGAGCTCCACCTCGGCTGGGCTGCCAGCCGCGGCTGGGAGATCGCGGAGAACCCGGAGTGGGCCAAGCTCATCCCCGAGGACGCCCGCAAGGCCGAGGCCGGCACCCGTGTCGCCTCCCCGGTCTTCGACGGTGTCCGCGAGGACGAGATCGTCGGCCTGCTCGACTCGACGCTCAAGACCCGCGACGACGTGCGCCTGATCGACGGCACCGGCAAGGCCAACCTGTTCGACGGCCGCTCCGGCGAGCCGTTCCCGGAGCCCGTCTCGGTCGGCTACATGTACATCCTGAAGCTGCACCACCTCGTGGACGACAAGATCCACGCCCGCAGCACCGGCCCGTACTCCATGATCACGCAGCAGCCGCTGGGTGGTAAGGCGCAGTTCGGTGGCCAGCGCTTCGGTGAGATGGAGGTCTGGGCCCTGGAGGCGTACGGCGCCGCCTACGCGCTCCAGGAGCTGCTGACGATCAAGTCCGACGACGTCACCGGCCGCGTGAAGGTCTACGAGGCCATCGTCAAGGGCGACAACATCCCCGAGCCCGGCATCCCGGAGTCCTTCAAGGTCCTCATCAAGGAGATGCAGTCGCTGTGCCTCAACGTCGAGGTGCTCTCCAGCGACGGCAGCCAGATCGAGCTGCGGGACTCCGACGACGACGTCTTCCGCGCAGCGGAGGAGCTCGGCATCGACCTGTCCCGGCGCGAGCCGAGCAGCGTCGAAGAGGTCTGACAGGAGGCCGGTATGCCGCCAACGGCACCTTCCGAGTGAAGGCCAGCCCCGCGGCATACCGGTCGCCGCCGGACAACCACTGACCGATCAGACCACCTGAGATTTCCCCAGAGACACGAGAGAAGGAACCACGTGCTCGACGTCAACTTCTTCGACGAGCTGCGCATCGGCCTGGCCACGGCGGAGGACATCCGCCAGTGGAGCCACGGCGAGGTCAAGAAGCCGGAGACGATCAACTACCGCACCCTGAAGCCGGAGAAGGAGGGCCTCTTCTGCGAGCGCATCTTCGGCCCCACCCGGGACTGGGAGTGCAACTGCGGCAAGTACAAGCGGGTCCGCTTCAAGGGCATCATCTGTGAGCGCTGTGGCGTCGAGGTCACTCGCGCCAAGGTGCGTCGCGAGCGGATGGGCCACATCGAGCTCGCCGCCCCCGTCACCCACATCTGGTACTTCAAGGGCGTCCCGTCGCGCCTGGGGTACCTCCTCGACCTGGCCCCGAAGGACCTCGAGAAGGTCATCTACTTCGCGGCCTACATGATCACCTCGGTCGACGAGGAGCAGCGCCACAAGGACCTGCCCTCGCTCGAGGCCCAGATCGAGGTCGAGAAGAAGGAGTTCGAGAACCGCCGCGACGCCGACATCGAGGCACGCGCCAAGCGGCTCGAGTCCGACCTCGCCGAGCTCGAGGCCGAGGGCGCCAAGGCGGACGCCCGCCGCAAGGTGCGCGAGTCCGCCGAGCGCGAGATGAACCAGATCCGCAAGCGCGCCGACCAGCAGATCGAGCGCCTCGAGCAGGTCTGGGACCGCTTCAAGAACCTCAAGGTCCAGGACCTCGAGGGCGACGAGATCCTCTACCGCGAGATGCGCGACCGCTTCGGCCTCTA
>DATBJE010000058.1:0-5604 GCA_036556565.1 Gaiellaceae bacterium | reverse complement strand
CCCGCGCATCGGCGACCGCGTCGCGCGCGGCGTCCCGCTCGAGCGCGGCCGCGAGTCGACGCTCTGGGAGCTCCCGATCTGCTTCGAGCTCGACGACTGGGTGCACTTCCAGTTCAACTTCGACCCGTACCGCAAGGGCGGCGCGACGCCGCGGGCGACGCGGTCGCCGATGCGGGGATGGAACGGCCGGTAGTCGTCGGTCATGAGGCTCGAGTCGTAGAGGAAGCCGAGCTCCTCGACGAGCGGGAGCGTCGCCTCGGAGAGGTCGGCGGACGGCGAGCGGAACCCGAGCGGGGTCACGCCGATCGCGTCGAGGGCGGCCCAGGCGCGCTCCATGTCGGCCCGCTCCTCGTCGGCGGTCTGCGTGCTGGGGTCGAGGTGCGCGTAGGAGTGGTGACCGATCTCGTGCCCGGCGTCGAGGATCGAGGCGGTCTCCACCGGGAAGGACTCGACGGTGTGCCCGGGGACGAAGAACGTTGCGTCGAGCTCGCGGTCGGCGAGGAAGCGCAGGATGCGCGGGACGCCCACGCGCGCGCCGTACTCGCCGCGGTTGAGCATCGCCGGCGTCACCTTGTCGTACGCGAGCCACACCGAGAGCGCGTCGAAGTCGAACGAGAGGCAGACGGAGCTCCGCGGCATGCGGAGCCGATGCTACGGGAGACCGCGCCTACAATCAGAAGAGATGGAGGAGACCGCTCCCCTCGCGCTCACCCTCGAGCCGCTCGACGACCACCTCATCGTCGAGACCTTCGACGAGGACGTCGAGACGCGGACGGGCCTGATCATCCCGCAGAGCGCCGAGGCGGTGTGCCGGTCGGGGATCGTCACCGCGGTCGGGGCGGACACCACCGGGATCGAGCCGGGGGACAAGGTGCTCTTCCCGAAGGACGCGGGCTACGACGTCAGGCTCGCGGGCGTCGCCTGCAAGGTGCTGCGGCGCGGCGAGCTGATCGCCCGCGTCCACGACTGAGCCAGGCCTCAGCTCCAGCCGAGCTCGGCGAGACGGTCCTCGTCGATCCCGAAGTGGTGGGCGATCTCGTGGACGACCGTGATCCCGATCTCCTCTTCGAGGAGCGCCGGGTCGTGCCCGAACTCCTCCTCGAGCGGGATCCGGTAGATGGCGACCTTGTCCGGGAGCGCGCCCGCGTAGCCCGAGTCGCGCTCCGTCAGCGGGATCCCGAGGTAGAGGCCGAAGAGGTCGGGGTCCTCGGGGTTCTCGTCCTCGACGACGATCTCGACGTTCTCCATCGCGTTTCGCAGCTCCGGCGGGAGCGCGTCGAGAGCGGCGCGCACGCGGTCCTCGAAGGTCAACGAATGACGAGCGCCATGAGCGCCTTCTGGGCGTGGAGCCGGTTCTCGGCCTGGTCCCAGACGGCCGACCGCGGCCCGTAGAGGACGTCCTCCGTGATCTCCTCGCCGTAGTGCGCCGGCAGGCAGTGGAGGACGATCGCGCGCTCGCTCGCGAGCGCCACGGTCTCGTCGTCGATGCCGAAGCCCTCGAGGTCGGCCAGGCGCTGCTCGCGCTCCTCGTCCTGGCCCATGCTCGTCCAGACGTCCGTGTAGAGGACGTCGGCCTCGGTCGCGGCCGCGCGGGGATCGTCGGTCAGCTCCACGGTGGCACCTGCAGACTCGGCCGCCGCGCGCGCCCAGCCCACGACCTTCTCGGCGGGCTCGTAGCCCGCCGGCGTCGCGGCGACGAAGCTCATGCCGAGCGTCGCGCACGCGACCATCAGCGAGTGGCAGACGTTGTTGCCGTCGCCGAGGTAGGCGACCCGGACGCCCTCGAACGTCCCCAGCCACTCCCGGATCGTCATGACGTCGGCAAGTGCCTGGCAGGGGTGGAAGTCGTCCGTGAGCCCGTTGATGACCGGGATTTCCGCGTGCTTTGCGAGCTCGTCCACGTCGGCCTGTTCGAACGTGCGGATCATGATCCCGTCGAGGTAGCGGGAGAGGACGGTGGCCGTGTCCCTGATCGTCTCGCCGCGCCCGAGCTGGAGGTCGCCGGCGGCGAGGTAGAGGCCCGTGCCGCCCAGTTGCGCGATCCCGACCTCGAAGCTCACCCGCGTGCGCGTCGAGGGCTTCGTGAAGATCATCCCGAGCGCCCGGCCCTCGAGGAGCCGGTGCGGGACCCGCTCGCGCTGGCGCGCCTTCAGGCGTTCGGCGAGGTCGAGAATGACGAGAAGCTCGTCGGGATCCCAGTCCTTGATGCGGAGGAAGTGGCGTCCCTTCAGCTGCTGGGCCGGAATCACGGGCGCATCCTACGGAGCGAGCGCTTCCGTCGCTCCGACGGCCACCGCAGGTGTCCCTCGGTCGAGCTAGTGCGCTGGTTGGAAGGCGGCCTGTCCCGCTGACTCTTGGTTCCCGAGCTGAGCTCGCCGTCGCAGCTGACTGTCTACGGTCGCGCTACGCGGACGACGCACACGATCTTCGGGATCACGTCGGTCTCCGTGAAGCGAACGGTGCCGATGCAGCCGATCGAGCCCGTCGCCCCGGCGAAGTCGCCCTTCCCGGGCGTGATCTTCCCTCGAGTGACCTGGAGGATCGTCGACTCTGAAAGCCAGAGCTCGTGCAAAGCGACAGGCGCGGTCAGGGAGCCACGCGCGAACGCGAGGGTGAACGTTGCTTGCACGACGCCACGGCAGCCGGCGACGGGCGGGCAGTCCGAGGGCACGTGGACGCAGCTCACCCCATCGCCAAGTTGCCTCCCTCCTGGTGCTGCGAGGTCGAAGGTGAGCGCGAACAGGCCGTCGTCACACCCGGTGAAGCCGAGATTCTGGACGGTGAAGACGATCTTCTTCGTCGGCACGCCGTCGCGGGCTCGCTGTGGTGGAGGTAAACACGAGGGCGCACAGCAGCCCGACGAGCAGGAGAAGGATTCGGGTGCGCAAGGCTCCGTTCCTTTCGGTCGCCTGCCCACTAGCTTGCGACCGCCGTCGCCTCGCGTCTATGGGTCGATCGGCGTATTTTGTGGAGTCGTGACGATCCCGGGCGCCCAGCGAGAGGCATTGCTGGATTTCGTCCTGCTGGCGGCCGAGGAGCAATCGGCGCGACCGTTCCCCGAGCCGGTCGTGGACGCGTTTCGGCGCGTGATTCCATGCGATACGGTCGCCTACCGCGCTTGGAGCCGCCACGATGTGCTCGATCGCTCCTTCGCTCCCGACGAGCTCGCCGAGCGCTGGCCGGTGTGGCTGCGTTACCCCCTCTTCCGCCACGACGACCCTCATCCGTCGGAACTTCCGCCACGGAACGGCAATCACCTGTCTGCCGCGACGCACGATGCTGGGCCGCTTTTGCTCAGCGATGCGGCGGGGACTCGATTCTGGCACACCGGCCTCTACTTCGAGCTGATGCGCCCGTTCGGCATCCGCGACGTGCTGAAGCTCTTCCTTCCGCCGCAGGGGTCGGAGGCCTCCGTCTTCGTGTTCGACACGAGCGGCCGCGGCTTTGATGAGGGCGACCAGACAATCCTCGTACGGCTGGTGCCGGCGCTCGTGCAGCTTCAGCTGAGTGCGCGGCTGAGATCGACGGTCGTGGACGACGAGTGGCTCCAACGCCTAACGCCAAGAGAGCTGACCGTCCTCGCGCGAGTCGCTGCTGGCGAGTCGAATGTGCAGATCGCACGCGCGCTCGTCGTTTCAACCTCGACGGTGCGCAAGCACCTCGAGCATGTCTACGAGAAGCTCGAGGTCCGCAACCGTGCGGCGGCGACGGCGATCTACTCCCGTGCCGCCGGTTGCGCGGCTGGGACGCGCGAAAGCCGTCCCTGAGTGCTTACGCGGCGCCGGGGGGTCGCGGACTGATTCTGGTCCCGGCCTTGCCGTTCGCGACGGCCTCGGCGCTCGTGATGAGGGCCTCGCCGCCGGTCCGTTCCACGAAGTCGAGCGCGGCCTGGACCTTGGGTCGCATGCTACCCGCAGCGAGCTCGGCGACGAGGTCGCGGTCTCGGTCCGGGCGGAGCTCGGTGATGAGCTCGCTCGGCTCCTCGCCCTTCGCGAACCGCCGGTAGACGCCCGGCACCTGGGTGAGGACGACGAGCCGCTCTGCGCCGAGACCCGCGGCGAGGAGCGCCGAGGCGTGGTCCTTGTCGATGACCGCGTCGATCCCGTCGAAGCCGCCGTCCCGCTTCACCACAGGCACGCCGCCCCCGCCGGCTGCGACGACGATCCGGCCGGCGCCGAGAAGCGTCCGCACGGCGTCGAGCTCGACGATCTCGAGCGGGCGCGGCGACGGCACGACCCGCCGCCACCCGCGGCCGGCGTCCTCGACGAGTGTCCAGCCGCGCTCGCGCTCCAGCGCCTGCGCCCGCTCCGCGTCGTAGTAGGGCCCGATCGGCTTCGTCGGCTCTCCGAACGCGGGGTCCTCGGGGTCGACGACGACGTGCGTGACCACGACCGCGACCTGCCTCTGCGTGGCGCGGGCCAGCTCGGACGCCGCGAGCGAGCCGATCTCGGCCTGCGTCTGCGCGACGGCGAGCCAGAGCGGGAGCGGGGGAGCCTCGGCGGCCGCCAGCTCCTGGCGCAGGAGCTCGTTCCCGACCTGCGGGCCGTTCCCGTGCGTGATGACGACGTCGCCCTCGAGCAGCCGCGCGACGGCCCGGAACGTCGCGGCGAGGTTGGCGCGATGTTGCGCTGCCGTGCCACGCTCCCCCGGACCGAGGAGCGCGTTCCCGCCGAGCGCGAGGACGGTCAGCACGCCGCTGCCCGTCCGAAACACGCGAGATCGACCTTGTGTTCCACGAGCACGACCCTTCGAGCCCCCTTCATCACGGCCTTGGAGCGCGTTCTTCGGGGGCTTCCTGGGGCGGTCCTTCCTTGTGCGGTGGAACACAAGCTCGCGGGCGAACGCGAACGGAGTCGGGCCGGGCCGCGCGGGACCCGGCAGCGGCTAGGCGAGCGCGGGGGACGCTGCGACGATGCCGCGCGCCTCGAGGATCGACTGGAGCGTCGGGTCGCCGAGCTCCTGGAGCCGGTAAGTGACCCGGAGCGCGGGCTTGTCGATCTCGATGACGCGCCGCAGGTCGATCGGCGTCCCGATGAGGACGAGCTCGGCGTCGGAGCTCTCGATCGTCTCGCGCAGCTCCTCCATCTGCTTCCGCCCGTAGCCCATCGCCGGCAGGAGCTCCGAGACGTGCGGGTAGGCCTCGAACGTGCGCCGGATCGACCCGACCGCGAACGGCCGCGGGTCGACGAGGCCGGCGGCGCCGTGCTGCTTCGCTGCGAGCACGGCGGCGCCGTAGCTCATCTCCCCGTGGGTCAGCGTCGGCCCGTCCTCGACGGCGAGAACGCGCTTGCCCCGGATCTCGTCCGTGCGCCCGCCCTCGACGTGGAACGGCGAGGCGGCGCGGACGATCTGTGCCCGCGGGTTCACGCGGTGGATCGAGTCGAGCACCGCCTCGATGCCTTCGGGCGGCGCCGTGTCCGTCTTGTTGACGACGCAGACGTCGGCCATGCGGAGGTTCGTCTCGCCCGGGTGGTAGCGGAGCTCGTGCCCCGGCCGGTGCGGGTCGCAGACGACGATGTGGAGGTCGGGGCGGATGAAGGGCGTGTCGTTGTTGCCCCCGTCCCAGACGATCACGTCGGCCTCCTGCTCGGCGCGCGAGAGGAT
>DATBJE010000057.1:0-2810 GCA_036556565.1 Gaiellaceae bacterium | reverse complement strand
CAGGCCGCGCTCCTCGAGTGCATGCAGGAGCGCCAGGTGACGATCGACGGCGTGTCGTACCAGCTCGCGCCGCCGTTCATGGTCATGGCGACGCAGAACCCGATCGAGTACGAGGGCACGTACCCGCTTCCCGAGGCCGAGCTCGACCGCTTCACCATGCGCATCGCGATCGGCTATCCGCCCCTCGCCGACGAGGCGAAGATGCTGACCGAGAACGCGTCCGAGGCGCCGCTCGACGCGCTCGAGCCCGTCGCCACGTCGCAGGAGGTCCTCGCGGCCATCGACGACGCGCGCGCGATCTACGTCGAGGACAGTCTCAACCGGTACGTCGTCGCCGTCCTGCGGCACACGCGCTCCGACTCGCGCCTCTACCTCGGTGCGAGTCCCCGCGCCGGCCTGGCGCTGCTCCGCGTCGCCAAGGCGCGCGCGCTCGTCGCCGGACGCGACTTCGTCGAGCCCGACGACGTGAAGGTGGTCGCGCCGGTGGTGCTCGCCCATCGCCTGATCCTCGCTCCCGAGGCCCGCGCGAGCGGCCTCGACGCGGAGGATCTCGTGCGGGACGTCATCGAGCGCACGCCCGTCCCCGTCTGAGGGCCGGCGCGGTGCTGACCGACCGCGGCCGCTGGATCCTCGCCCTCGGAGGCGGGATCTACCTCGTCGCCTGGGCGTTCGGCTCGAAGATGCTCTACCCGGTTGCGCTCGGGCTCGTGCTCGCCGTCCTCGCGGCGGCCCTCTGGGTGCGCTACCTGCGCCGCCCGATGACGCTCAGGCGCACCCTCGGCCGTGGCGACCGCCTCGCCGGTGACGACATCCCGGTGCAGGTCGAGCTCGACACCGAGAGCCGCATCCCGTCGGGCGCGCTCGTGCTACGGGAGCGCATCGCCCGCCTGGGCGAGCGCGAGACGCCGCTCGTCCACCGCCACGGGCGCCTGCGCGGCCGGTACGTGCTGCGTCAGGTGCCGCGGGGCCGGTACCCGATCGAGGAGGCCCACGTCGTCATCGAGGACCCGTTCGCGCTCGAGCGGGTCGAGGTCGAGCTGCCGGCGAGCGCGTCGATCCTCGTCTATCCGCGCCTGGTCGACGTCGACCGCCTGTTCTCGGAGTCGGGCGCGCGGACGCCCGAGGGCCGACGGCTCCTCCTCCGGCGCCCGTCCGGCTTCGACCTCCACAGCGTCCGCGAGTACGAGCAGGGCGAGTCCCTGCGGCGCGTCCACTGGGCCTCGACGGCGAAGCGCGGCCAGCTGATGGTGAAGGAGCTCGAGGACTCGCCGCGCGACGAGGCCGCCGTCCTCCTCGACGCCGACGCGGCCTCGGTCGTCGGGACGCCGCCGGAGTCGAGCTTCGAGCTCGCCGTGCAGGCGGCGGGGTCGATCGTGAAGTCCCATGCGAGCCGGGGGAGACGGGCCGCCCTGATCCTCAACGGCGCCCGCCCCGTCTACCAGCGCGTCCACTCCTACGACGGCGACTGGCAACGGGCGCTCGAGATCCTCGCCGGCGCCGAGGCGGACGGCCACGCGCCCTGCGCGAACATGGTCGCCGACGAGGCGGGCCCGGCCGCGCGGGCCGTACAGCTCACCGTCGTCACCTCGACACTGACCCCGCGCCTCGCGGAGCGCCTCGCGCACCGGGCGCTCGCGAACCACGGGGTCAGCCTCGTCTACGTCGACGCCGCGAGCTTCGGGCACAAGGCGGGCGAGCGGCTCCCGGCCGACGCGGGAGCGCTGGTCCTTCGGCTGCAGCGCGCGGGCGTCCCGGTCGCCGTCCTCCGCCGGGGAGACGACCTTGCCGCCGTGCTCGGAGCGGGGGAGCTGAGGGCCGTTGGCTAGGCGGATCATCCTCGTCGCGATCGTGGCGGTCCTCGTCACGTTCTCCTGGCTCCGGCTCGAGGACCTGTCGGTCTCGTGGCGCGACTGGCTTCCCATGCTGCTGCTCGCGCTCCTCCCGATCGCGTCGGTCGCCCTGGGCCGCCGCTGGTACGTGACGGGGCTCGTCCTCGCCGGCGCCACGCTGCTGGCGCTGAGCCAGGCCGTGTCGATCCCGCTCTCCGAGGCGCGGCCTCGCGATCCCCAGCGCGACTTCTTCGGGCCGGCGCTCGGCGGCGTGCGTCGCGGCTTTCTCGACTTCTACGACGCGCAGCTGCCGTTCGACCGCATCGACTACCCGATGATGCACGCACTCGTCCTCCTCGCCATCTTCGGGTTCACGGCGCTCGTGGGCATGCTCGTCATGGCGCGGAGGCCGATCGGCGCCTCGCTCGCCCTCGTCGCCGCGATCGGCTGGCCGGCGACCCTCTTCCCGGCCGACTACCCGCTCAGGGCCGGCGTGCTCGCGCTCGTCGGCGTCCTCGCCGTCCTGTTCCTCCTGCGCCGCGACGAACCGCTGCGCGGGGTGGCCCAGGCGGTCGGCCTCGGGCTTCTGCTGGTCGTGCTCGCCGGCGTCGCCTCGGGCTCCGACGCGGTGGCGAAGACCGCCTTCCTCCCTTGGCAGACCTGGGATCCGTACGACCGCCCGACGCCGCCCGTGTCGGTCGACTACGTGTGGAACGCGAACTACAACGGCATCACCTTCCCCGAGAACCCGACGACTGTCCTCAAGGTGAAGGTCTCCGGGTCGAAGCGGTCGCTCTACTGGCGGGCGACCACCCTCGACGACTACACCGGCGGGGCTTGGGACGAGGACCTCCACCTGAGCGACCCGGAGCCCCGCGAGGAGATCGACGCGGTCGGCAGGAACCCGCTTCTCCCGCAGGCGGCGGCCAACGAGGACAACTGGGTGCGCCAGGACTTCACCATCGGCGCCCTCCGCGACAC
>DATBJE010000056.1:0-19139 GCA_036556565.1 Gaiellaceae bacterium | reverse complement strand
GGATGCTGCTCGACCGCCGGGTGAAGCTCCGACGGGATCCCCGCCGAGTGCAGGATCGTCTGGATCTCCTCCGCCTCCGCGAGGTCTCCCGCGACCTTCACCTGCACCATGCCCGCCATGCGGCTCGGACTCCTCTCGCGTCGCGCGCCCACCGCCCTTCACGAGGCGCGGCCCGCCTCGCTCCGGGAAGCGGACGTCGATGATATCGAAGTCCCTGGGGACGATCGTCTCGGAGAAGATCTCGCGCGCCTCGCGCGCGATCTCCGGCCCGAAGTAGCGATTCGAGAGGTGCGTGAGGGCGAGCATCCTCACCCCCGCGGCCTTCGCCAGGCGCGCCGCGCCGGCCGCTGTCGAGTGGGCCGTCTCGTCGGCCCGCTCCCGCTCCTCCTCGGCGAACGTCGCCTCGTGGACGAGCAGGTCCGCGTCGGTCGCGACCTCGAGCACCGTGGCCGCGGGGGCGGTGTCGCCGGTGAGAACGACGCTCCGGCCCGGGCGCGCGGGTCCCAGGACCTGCTCCGGGCGGATCTCGCCGACGCCGGAGATGTCCACGGGCTCTCCCGCCTGCAGACGGCCGAAGAGTGGGCCTTCCGGGACTCCGAGGCCGGTGGCGGCCGCGACGTCGAAGCGGCCCGGCCGGGGGACCTCGACGAACGCGTACCCGTTCGCGGGAACGCCGTGGGCGACGCGGAACACCACGATGCGGTAGTCGCCGCGGTCGACGACGTCGCCGTCCCGCAGCTCGACGAGCTCGAGCTTGTAGGTCAGCTTCCCGAAGATGCGCTGGAGCGACCCGAAGAGGTCGGAGAGGCCGGGCGGGCCGTAGACGGTGAGCTGCGTCTCGCGGCCTCGCAGCGCGAACGTCTTCAGCATCCCGGGGAGACCCAGGTAGTGGTCGGCGTGGTAGTGCGTGAGGAAGATCTCCGGGAGCTCGATCAGGCCGACCGCCGAGCGGAGCAGCTGACGCTGGGTCCCCTCTCCGCAGTCGACGAGGATCCGCTCGCCTCCACGCCGGAGCAGCGTCCCGGCGAGACCGCGGCGCGACGTCGGCACCGACCCCGAGGTGCCGAGGAAGACGAGGTCGAGATCCACGGCCGAAGTCTACGACCCGGGCCCTCAAGTAGCCCTTCGCACGATCCGATACCTCTCTGGCTGTGGCACGCCGAACGACGCCCGAGCTCGTCACGCGGTCGCTCACCCTCCTGCGGGCGTTCGTGCTCCTCAGCGCCGTCATCCTCGCCGTCGGAGCGGTCGTCCTCGGGACCGTCCTCACCGGCGCCCTGCGGACGCAGGCGATCGAGGACGCCGAGGCGAGCCTCACCCAGTACACGGGCGCCGTCATCGGCCCGCGGCTGGTGCAGGACGGCGACGTGGTGGTCGGCGCCGACGCGACCGACATCGTCCAGGCCGACCTCGACCAGAGGCCCGAGATCCTGAGCGTCAAGGTGTGGCGACCCGACGGCGTCCTCGCCTGGACGAGCCTCGACCAGGACCGGATCGGCCAACGCTTCCCGCTCGGGAAGGACCTCGAGGAGGCCCTCGAGACGGGCGAGGCCGAGGGCGAGCTAGAGGATCTCCACGACGCGGAGGACGCCTCCGAGGCCGATCTCGGGGTCGATCACGTGCTCGAGGTCTATGCCCCGCTGACCTCCGGGTCGGAGGTCGTCGGCGCGTACGAGGTCTACGCCGACTCCGCGACGCTCGAGTCCTCGATCGCGGCGCATCGCCGCCTGATCTGGCTCACCACCGGCGCCGTCTTCTTCGTCCTCTGGGCAGCGCTCGTCGTCCTCGCCCGCAACGCCTCGCGGACGCTGACGCGGCAGACGGAGACGGTCCGCGAGCGCTCGCTCGCGCTGGCCGAGTCGTATCGGCGCCAGGAGGAGGCGGCACTCGAGGCGGTCGAGACGCTCAACGCGACCGTCGAGGCCAAGGACCCCTACACGGCCGGCCACTCGGTCCGCGTCCAGCAGATCGCCGTCGCCGTCGGCGAGGAGCTCGGGCTCAGCCCCAAGGAGCTCGACGCACCGCGCTTCGGCGGCCTCTTCCACGACATCGGCAAGCTGGCGGTGCCCGACGCCATCCTCACGAAGCCGGATCGGCTCACCGCCGACGAGTACGAGCGGATCAAGGAGCACTCCGCCGAAGGGGCGCGGATCGTCGCGAAGTTCGGCCGGCTCCGCGATTCGGTTGCGATGATCCGGCACCACCACGAGCGCTGGGACGGGTTGGGCTACCCGGACGGCCTGGCCGGCCCGGAGATCCCCCTGACCGCTGCGATCGTCGGGCTCGCGGATGCGTGGGACGCGATGACGACCGAGCGTCCGTACCACCGCGCTCTCGACGTCGAGGAGGCGTTCGCCGAGATCCGCGAGGGTCGCGGGACACAGTTCGTCCCCGAGGTCACCGACGCGTTCTTTTCGGTTGTCCGGAAGCGACCGGGCGACTTCGGCCTTCTCGGGCCGGCCGACGACGTCCGCGCCGCGGGCTGAAGGGTTCCCCTAGGCACCACCCGCCCGCGCGGGCAGGTAGAGCACGGTTCCGGGTACGAGGACACTGCCCTCGAGCCCGTTCCGCGTGCGGATCTCCCACACGCCCTTGCGCGGGTCGCCGGCGTACCGGTCGGCGGCGAGCGCCCACAGGGTGTCGCCCGCGCGCACGACGTAGCGTTCCTCGCGCGCGGCGCCGCTCGACGGCCCCGGGGCGGCGAGGACGGCGAGACACACGACGGCAGAGACGAGGATCAACCAGCGCAGCGCGAACATGTGTTCGCATAGTAGGTCATCCGCCGGACGGACGCCAGGCCGAACGACCGCGCTCAGGCGGCGTCGTCGAGGAAATGCCCGTCGCGATAGACGAGCTCTCCGTCGGCGTAGACCTCGCTGCCGGAGCGAAGGTCGCACACGAGGTCCCAGTGCAGCGCGGACTGCACGGTCCCCCCCGTCTCCGGGTACGACGCCCCGAGAGCGAGGTGGACGGTCCCGCCGATCTTCTCGTCGAAGAGCGTCTGGCCCGTGAACTCGGTGACCGCCTCGTTGAGGCCGAACGCAAACTCCCCGACGTGGCGGGCCCCGTCGTCGAGCCCGAGCATCTCGTCGAGGTAGCCCTGGCCCTCGTCGGCCCGGGCGCTCGTCACCGTCCCGTCGCGAAACTCGAGCTCGACGCCGCTCACCCGCCTCCCGTAGCGACTGCTCGGGTACGTGAAGCGGATCGTCCCGGCAACCTGCGTCTCCACCGGCCCGGTGAAGACCTCGCCGTCGGGGAAGTTGCCGCGCCCGTCGCTCGGAACCCAGGTCCGTCCCTCGACGCACACGACGAGATCCGTCCCGTCGCCGACGACGCGGAGCTCGCGCTTCTCGCCGAGCCAGTCGGCGAGCCGGGCATACGTCTCGCCCCGGGCCGTCCACTCCGCCACGGGGTCGTCGTGGTCGAGGAAGCCCGCCCGGTAGACGAAGTCCTCGTAGTCGCGGAGGGACATGTTGGCGTCCTGCGCCGCGGCCTCGGTCGGGTAGCGGGTCACGACCCAACGAAGCTCGCCCGTCGCGGCGCGGTCGAAGAAGCGGGAACGGAGCGGCTCGCGCGCGCGGGCGTGGCGGGCCTGGCGGCCGGGGTCGATCGCGCTCAGGCTCCGCGTGTTGGAGTCCGCCTCGGCCGCGATCCGGACGTCGATCGCCTCGATCTCCGCGAGACGCGACGGGTTCATCCAGTCGAGCTGGTCGTCGGTCCCGAGCGACAGCAGCGCCTCCGACTCGCCGTCGATGGGATCCGTGCGGATGTGCGGGTGGCCGCCGGCCTCGAGGACTCGTCGGTAGAGCGCGTGAATGAGCGGCGCGGCGTCGAGGGCGGAGTCGATCAGCACCACGTCGCCGGGGGCGACCGCCGTCGAGTACTCGACGAGGACGCGTGCCAGCCGCTCGACCCGCGGATCAGCCACCGACGCCGCTCTCGACGACCTCGAGGGCGGGCTCGGCCAGGAAGCGGCCGTCCTTCCAGATCAGCTCTCCGTCGGCGTGCACCTCGCTGTCGCGCCGGAGGTCGCAGATCATGTCCCAGTGCAGGCCCGACGTGTTCTGTCCGCCGGTCTGCGGGAAGCCGGAGCCGAGGGCGAGGTGCATCGTCCCGCCGATCTTCTCGTCGAAGAGGATGTTGCGCGTGAAGCGGTCGATCTCGTAGTTGAGCCCGAACGCGACCTCGCCGAGGACGCGGGCGCCGGCGTCCATGTCGAGGAGCGTCTGGAGGTAGGCGTCCCCGCCGGCGGCCTCCGCCGCCACGACGCGCCCCTCCTCGAACCGCAGGCGGATGTCCTCCACCTCGCGGCCGTGGTACACGGCGGGGAACGTGTAGCGGATCTCCCCCTCGGTGCCGGTCTCGACCGGGCTGGTGAAGATCTCGCCGTCGGGCATGTTGTAGCGGCCGTCCGCGGCGAGCCACGACCGCCCCGCGACCTCGACCCGGAGGTCGGTGTCGGGGCCCTGGATCCTCAGCTCGCGCGTGGCGGAGAGCGCTGCGGCGCGCCCGCCCAGCTCGGCCGACACGGAGCGCCAGTGCGCCGCCGGGTCGTCCTCGTGCACGTGGCACGCCGTGAAGACGAAGTCCTCGTAGTCGGTGAGCGACATCTCCGCGTCCTGGGCGTGGGCGTTCGTCGGGAAGAGGGTCCCGCACCACGCCAGCGCGCCGTTCGAGATCCGCTCCCAGCGGCGGTTCGAGAGCGTGCGCTGGGCCCCGATGAACGCCGCCTGGCGCCCCGGGTCGACGCGCGAGAGCGAGCGCGTGTTCACCTCCGACCAGATCGTGACGAGAGCGTCGATGCGCTCGATCTCCTCGCGCTGGAGGGGCGAGACGTAGAGGAGCTGCTCGTCGGAGGCCTCCTCCAGCAGCGTCTCGACCAGGCCGGGGACGCCGATGTTCGTGTACGGGTGGGCACCGGCGGCGAGCGCCTCCTTGTAGAGGGACAGCGCGAGCGGCGATGCCACGTCGAGGCCGTCGATCCGCGCGATCTGCCCCTCGCGAAGCGCGAGCGAGTACTCGGTGAGAAGGCGCGCCAGACGCACGACCCGGACGTCGATCATGGACGCGTTATACCCGACGGCAGTCGGCCCAACACGGCGTCCAGCAGCGGGTCAGGGCCGAAACGGACAGGGTCGTCGGTCGGCAGGCCCGTCTCGCGCGCGACGGCGTCGACGGCCTCGCGGGCCTCCGTCTCGTCCAGCCGGCCCGTGTTGAGGGCGATCGCCGCGACCCGTGCCGGGCGCGCGGGGAGGGCGAGGCGCTCGTAGAGCTCGATGAGCTCGGGGAGCGGCGGGATCGCGTGCCCGGGACTGCCCTCGATCTCGACGTCGCCGGCGCGATGGCAGAGGACGAGGAGGTGCGGCATCGTCCCGTGGTAGAGGCCGAGCGTCACGCCCGAGAACTGCGGGTGCACGATCGAGCCCTGGCCCTCGACGAAGAGCAGGTTGCCGCGCTTCGCGCCCTCCACGACGAGCCGCTCCCCCGCTCCCGCGAGGAAGTCGGAGACCACCGCGTCGACGGCGATCCCCCAGCCGGCGATCATGATCCCCGTCTGGCCCGTCGGGACGAAGACCGACCGGAGGCCGCGCGCCCGGGCGGCGCGGTCGAGCTCGACGACGACGGTCTTCTTGCCGACGGCGCAGTCGGAGCCGACGGTCAGGACGACGACGGCGTCCTGCTCGAGGTTGGCGCCGCTGGGCACGCTCAGGTCGGCGGGTGGCCGCCGGTAGTCGCGGAGCTCCACGCCGTGGCGGGCCGCGAGCTCTGACAGCTCGGGGTCGTCGGCGAGAAACTCGTGCATGCCCGCCTCCACGTCGAGGCCGGCCTCGATGACGTCGCGGAGGATCTCGCGCCACACCGGCGGCAGGCGGCCCCCCGCGACGGCGACGCCGACGAGCGCCGTCGTCGGCTCGAGCGGGAGCGCCTCGGCGACGGAGCCGACGACCGGAACCCCCTCGACCGTCTCGCCCGGCCTCGTCGAGTCGAGCACCGCGACGACGGGGTCGGCGCCGTACCGGATGACGCCGTACGTCGTCTTCCCGTAGTGGTCGTCGGCCGAGTAGCCCTCAGCGAGCGCCAGGTACCGCTTCACGGACTCCCAATCCGGGGGCGTCGGACGGCACCTGCACGCCGTCGGCGAACGAGACTCCGGGCCACGGGTCCTCCGCGAGAAGGAGGTTCCCGTCGAGGTCGAGGTGGTCGCACAGGCTCCCGATCTGCGCCGCGGCCGCGATCCCGAGCCCTGACTCGATCATGCACCCCAGCATCACCCCGAGGCCGAGCGCCCGTGCGGCGTGCACCATCCGCACGGCCTCGCGGATGCCGCCGCTCTTCGCGAGCTTGATGTTGATTCCGTGGGCGCGCTCCGCCGCCGCGCGGACGTCCGCGAGCGTATGGACGTCCTCGTCGACGTAGATCGGCAGCGGCGATTCGCGCAGGAGCTGCGGGCCGCCCGGGTCGCCCGCGGGCAGGGGCTGCTCGACGTACTGCACCCCGAGCGCCGCCAGCTCCCCCACGGCCTCCAGCGCTTCCTCGAGCTCCCAGTACTCGTTGACGTCGACCTGGAGCGGCAGCTCGGTGACGGCGCGGACGGCGCGCACGCGGTCGACGTCGAGCCCGTCGCGGCCTCCGAGCTTGAGCTTCAGCCGGCGAAAGCCGCCGGCGACCGACTCCGCCCGGCGGGCCATGTCGTCGGGGTCGCCGAGCCAGATCGTCCACGAGGTCGGCGGGCCCGTGGGCTCGAGCCCGAGGAGGCGCCAGGTGGGCTCGCCCACGAGCTTCCCGCAGAGGTCGTGGAGGGCGCCGTCGAGGCCGGCCTTCGCCGCCTGGTTCCCCTGGATCTCCGCGAGGTGCCGGTCGATCGCCTCGAGCGCGAACGGATCCGCTCCGAGCAGGGCGCCCGCCTCGTCGAGGAAGGCCTCCGCGCCCTCGATCGTCTCGCCGTAGTGCCCCTGGGGCTGCGCCTCGCCGAAACCCGAGACCTCGTCGTGGACGACCTCGATCCAGAGAACCTCCTCCTCGACGCTCGTCTCGCGGGAGATCCGAAAGGGCTCCGCGAGGCGGACGGTCGCGCGGCGATGGGCGATCTTCACGCCCGGTAGACTAAGCGTCTCCGCGCCTGTAGCTCAGGGGATAGAGCGCGCGCCTCCGGAGCGCGAGGTCGCAGGTTCGATTCCTGCCAGGCGCATCGGCTCGAGCCATGGTGGGCCCGGGCCGGGGACGGTCCTAGGAATCCTCAGCGGCCGGGATCCCGGCGACCGCGACCTCGATCTGAACGTCGTCGTCCTCGCCGGCGTGCCGGTGGCGCCAGCGCGCGCGCCAGTCGACCCACTCGTGGAAGAAGTCGAGGCTGATCGAAAGGCGACTGCGTGCCACCCGCTCCCGTTCCTCCTCGCGTGCTTGGAGGACGAGCCTGAAGCAGTCGACTCGGGCGGCGCTGCCGGCACGCTCCGCCCGCTCGCGGATCTCCTGGGCGGCCGCCTCCACGTCGTCGTCGGTCCAGTCCTTCACGGGCTTTGGCCCGACGCCGGGCACGTTGTCCACCGCGGGTCGCCGGTTGACCAATCTCCACCAGGCGTGAAACCACACCGCGCGATCATCGCACGGGACGCTACCCGGGAGTGAGTCCAGGCCCGACGTATGCGAAGAGGTGTCGCGTGCCCGCGAACCCCTTCAACTCGTGCGGCCCCCGATCCTCGAATGTGAGCCCGGCCACGGTCGCGAGTGCATGCGCTGTCTCGGAAACCAGGATCTCGTCGGACTTCGCCGCCGCCACGATTCGGGCCGCCTCATGGACGGCCGCGCCCCGAACCCCGCTGCCGACGCGTTCCACTTCGCCGACATGGATGCCCGCCCGGACGCGCAACCCCTCCCTGGGCGCGATGGTTCGGATCGCGTCGGCGCACGCAAGCGCGGCGGCCGGACTGAGGAATGTGGCGAGCAGCCCGTCCCCGGTGGTCTCCACCTCGAGGCCCCTGAACCGCTCGAGCTCTCCCCGCGCCGATTCGTAGTGGGCAGACAGGGTCTCCCTCCACGTGCGATCGCCGAGGCGCACGACCGTGGCCGTCGAGTCGACGAGGTCGGTGAAGAGGAGCGTCGTCAACACGCGCTCGTGGATTCCGGGGCTCGGCGGCGACCAGGCCCGGAAGCCTGTCCATTCGATCACGAGCGCCGGTTCGTCGCCGATCGTCCAGGCGTCATGACCCGGCGGGATCTCGAAGACATCGTCCGGCCCGATCTCCCCCGAGGTGCCGTCGCGAAGGAGAACACCGAAGCGACCCGCGATGGCCACGCCGACGTGGCGCGCCTCGCACCACTCGGTTCCGACCAGGTTGCGATGGTGGGTCGACCAACGCCAGCCCGGCTGGTCGACCTCACGGTAGACGGTGAAGTCGCCTATCTCGACGGCGTCGGCACGCATGAGCGGGTCTTCGAGAACGCTGTCGGGCGAGTTCAGGTTCTTGATCCGCAGGCCGGACACGACGGCGAGATCTTCGACCTACGCCGGTGGGGGGTCAAGGCGGCGGCTTTCGGATTCGCACGCGGGACACGCACGGGGAGCGGCATGTCGCGATCTCCACGGCAGGTCGACTCGCATCGTCGAGCGAAGCCCGCGTCGTTCCTGGCCTGGGAGGTTTTGCGGGTACAATCCCGTACTCCGAGATGCAGCTGGACGACCCACTGAGTACCCATGGCACGGCCCACCCTCCCACGCCTCAGGCGAGGACGAGCCCGCGGTGCGGGCGACGTCGCCGAGCGGACCGAGCCGCGCATCTCGGAGCTCTCCGCTGAGGGCCTGACCTGGGTTCACGTCGACCGGCCCGGCGGCCTCGAGGTCGCCCATCTCTCCGATCGCTTCAACTTCCACGAGCTCGACTTGGAGGACGTGCTGTCGAAGCGGCAGCGCCCGAAGATCGACGAATACCCCGAGTACCTGTTCGTCGTCCTCCACTTCCCGGTCTACGACAAGGCGGTCCGCCGGCTCAACGCGGCCGAGCTCGACGTCTTCCTGGGGCCCGACTTCGTCATCACGCTGCCGAACGTCGAGCTGCTCCCCGTCACGTACCTCTTCCGCCGGTGCGAGGACGACGCCGCCCTTCGCGAGGACATCTTTACGAAGGGCAGCGGCTACCTCCTCTACCACGTCCTCGACGATCTGTTCGACTACTGCTTCCCGATCCTCGACAAGATCGGGGCCAAGCTCGACTCGATCGAGCCGGCGATCTTCGAGGAGCGTTCCGAGGACGTCGTCCGCGACATCTCGAACGCGAAGCAGGAGATCATCGCCTACCGCAAGATCATCAAGCCCGAGCGCTCGACCCTGCGGCTTCTGGAGCGGTCGACCCAGCGCTTCCTCCCGGAGAACCTCGAGGTGTACTACGACGACATCGTCGACGCCTCGGAGCGGATCTGGGACCTCCTCGACAACTACAAGGAGGTGATCGAGGGGCTCGAGTCGACGAACGAGTCCTTCATCTCGCACAACCAGCAGTACCGCCTCCAGCTGCTGACCGTCGTGACGGTGATCCTGCTCCCCCTCACGCTGCTCGCGAGCGTGTTCGGGATGAACGTGCGCGTCCCCGGCCAGGGCGACATCGCCGCCTTCTGGGTGCTGCTCGGGATCATGGTCGTGCTCGGCCTCGGCCTGCTCGGGCTGTTCCGCTGGCGGCGCTGGCTGTGAAGCAGCTCTGGGCGCCCTGGCGCCTCGAGTACATCCAGGGCGCCGACGAGCAGGAGGGATGCGTCTTCTGCCGGGCAACCGCGCTCGACGACGAGGAGGGCCTCGTCGTCCACCGCGGCGAGCGCGCCTTCGTGCTCGTGAACAGGTACCCGTACGCGGCCGGCCACCTGATGGTCGCGCCATACCGCCACGAAGGCGACTTCGGCGCGCTCGAGGCCGAGGAGGCGGTGGAGATCCACCGGCTCGCATCGGTCGCGCTCGGCGCGATCGAGCAGACGATGCGGGCGCAGGGCTTCAACCTCGGCTGGAACCTGGGGCGGATCGCCGGCGCCGGCATCGTCGACCACGTCCACCTCCACGTCGTGCCGCGCTGGGCCGGCGACACGAACTTCATGCCCGTGCTCGCCGACGTCAAGGTCATGCCCGAGGCGCTCGAGGCCACCCGGCGTAGACTCGCCGACGCATGGCCCTAGACCCCAAGGTCTTCAAGGCGTACGACGTCCGCGGCATCTACCCCTCCGAGCTGGACGAGGAGGGTGCGTATGCGATCGGCCGGGGCTACGCGGAGCAGTTCGAGCCGCGCGCGATCGTCGTCGGCCACGACATGCGCGTCTCGTCGCCCGCGATGGCGGCGGCCGCGATCCGCGGCGCGGCCGACGCCGGGGTCGACGTCCACGACATCGGCCTCGTCGGCACCGAGATGGTCTACTTCGCCGTCGGCGACCTCGGGGTCGACGGCGGGATCGCCGTCACCGCCTCGCACAACCCGAAGGAGTACACGGGGCTGAAGATCGTCCGCCGTGGCGCGCTCCCCGTCGGCGGCGACTCGGGCCTGCTCGACGTCCGCGACCGCGCCCTTGCCCTTTTCGGCCATGACCGGGGTCAGACCCCGGGCGTGTCCGAAAGGAACGGTGCCGTGGACGCCGTCGACGTGTATCCCGCATTCGTGGAGAAGGTGCTGTCGTTCGTGGACGTCGACGCCGTGCGGCCCCTGCGGGTCGTGATCGACGCCGCGAACGGGATGGCCGGCGCGATGCTGCCGCCCGTCCTCGAGCGCCTCCCCATCGATTCGGTGCGCTGCTTCTTCGAGCCGGACGGGACGTTCCCGAACCACCAGCCGAACCCGCTCCTCCCCGAGAACCGCGAGTTCATCGTGGGCAGGGTCGCGGCCGAGGGAGCAGACCTCGGGATCGCCTTCGACGGGGACGCCGACCGCTGCTTCTTCGTGGACGACACCGGCGAGTTCGTCCCCGGGGACTTCGTCACGGCGCTCCTGGCCGCGTCGATCCTCGAGAAGGAGCCGGGCGCGACGATCATCTACGACGTTCGCGCGAGCTGGGCCGTCCGAGACACCGTCGAACAGGCGGGCGGGACCGCGCTCGTGAATCGCGTCGGCCACGCCTTCATCAAGAAACGCATGCGCGAGGTCGACGCCGTCTTCGCCGGCGAGGTCTCGGGCCATTACTACTTCCGCGACTTCAGCCAGGCGGACTCGGGCGTCATCCCCGCGCTCCTCATGCTCGAGCTCGTCTCGAAGCGGGGCGAGCCCCTGTCCGAGACGCTCCGCCCGTACCGCGAGCGCTACTTCCTCTCGGGCGAGATCAACGCGGAGGTCGCCGACGTCGCCGTCGCGCTCCAAGAGCTCAAGGAGCACTTCGCCGCCCAGGGCGAGATCTCGCACCTCGACGGGATCTCGGTCACGGCCGAGGACTGGCACGTGAACGTGCGGCCCTCGAACACCGAGCCGCTCCTGCGCCTCAACCTCGAGGCCCTCGACCCGGCGCTCATGGAGCGCAAGCGGGACGAAGCCCTGGCCGTCATCTCGGGCTCCTAGCCCCGGAGACGGCGAGGGCGGGGCCGAAGCCCCGCCCTCGCGGAGACGACTCTGCCGAGGCCGTTACGGCCCGAGCAGGTACCCCATCGCCCGTCCCATGACGTCGGCCCGGGTCACCGCACCGTCGATGCCCTCGAAGCCGAAGCCCATGTAGAGCGACCTGTACTCGACGTCCGGAGGCGCCGCGCCCACGACTGCCCCTTCGGGGAAGCCGGCCGCGGTCGTCAGCGTCCAGTTGTTCGAGTTCGGTGCGCTTCCCGCGGGCGGCCCGGCGATCGTCCAGCCGTCCATCGGGTCGGCGTCGTCCTCGAACGAGGTGGAGCCTGCGCCCGTCGGCGTCGTGATGTCGTCGACGAAGACGCCGAGCCCCTGCGTCGACCAGTCGGAGGCGTACGTGATGGAGATCTCGACCTGTCCGCCGACGGCCCAGGCGCCGAGGTCGACGCGCCACTGCTGCCACCCGCCGGCATTGCCGGTGGCGGCGTTCCAGTCACCGGTCGTGCCGGTCGAGGTGCAGCTGCTCACGCCGTCGAACGTCTGGTAGTGGTCGAGCTGCGGATGGAGCACGTTCCAGCCCGCGGCGCAGCTGTCTCCCGTCTCCGTCGTCGTGTTCCCGTTGAGGTCCGGGAGCGTGGTCCAGTCGTCGTCGCCCGGCGTGCGGGCCTCGACGAAGAGCATGTCCCAGCCCAACTCGGTGTCGTACGACGTCCAGAACGAGAGCTCCCCTCCGCCGGCCGGCACGTCGATCGTCCGCGTCAGCCGCTTGTAGGAGACGTCCGCGATCTGGGAGTACACGTAGCTCGTGCCGGAGTGCGGGTCGAACGGCCCGCCGGGCCGGTCGTACCGCGCCGCAGCCCAGCTCGTGAACTGCGGATACGTGGACGTGGGCAGGATCCCGCTCGTCGTGATGAACGAGTTCGCGTTGTCCTGGTTGTCGGCGCTGTCGGCGCCGTTGATCCCCCAGCTCGCTCCGACGAACGGCTCGGCGACGCCGTTCACGCCGAAGATCCCTCCGGTGGTCGGGTCGGCCCCGGCGCCGAGGTTGTAGACGTAGGCGCCGAGGTAGTACTGGAGGAAGTCGTCGGACAGAGCCTGGCATTCCGCTTCGGGATCGACGTCGCAGGCCCTGTTGCCCTCGAGATCGAACAGGTAGCCGCCCGCGTACTCGAGGCCGGCGTACTTGCCCGTGTAGAGCAGGCGGCCGCCCTCGTTCATGAACCCGCGAACCGCCAGCATCTCGTCGTTCGCGAGCCGCGAGGCGGTCCCGCCGACCATGCCGGGGTCACGGGTGATGACGTCGTCGCCCGTGTACCAGACGACGGCGTCGTAGTGCGAGAGGACGCCGAGCAGGCTCGGTGCCGTCCGGCCGTTGGCGTCGACGTCGTAGACGTCGTAGCCGATGCCGTTGGCGTCGAGGGCGTCGGTGTAGTAGCTCAGGTAGTGCGGCCCTGGTGTCTGCGCCGGGGAGATGCCCGTGTAGTCCTCGGCCGCGAGGACGAGGACGTCATTGTCCGACTCGGACACGGCGCGGTACTCGAAGGAGTCGCTCGTCGAGCCGTGCCGGCTCTTGAACCAGACCTTGACGGTGTCTCCCGGCCTCGTGCCCCGCACGAAGCCCTGGACGACGTGGTAGTAGACGTGGCCTTCGCCGCCCCAGCGGTCGCCTCCACGCCACTCGGACGTCTGCCGGGTCTGGGTGGGCCCGCCGTTGATCCGGTACCTGAGCTCCACCCTGCCGACGCTCCGCTTGGCGATCACTCGCACGGCCTGCGGGTCGCCGTAGGAGACGTCGAAGGTGAAGTCGCTCATCGGGTTGTTGACCTTCTCGGGATCGATCTTGGACACGTCGAGATAGAAGTCCTCGGCCTGGTTCTGCAGGTGGGACTGCGGACGTGACGGGTCGAGCGCCGAGCGGGCGAGGTCGAGCGCGAACGGAAGGTTCTTCTCGAACTCGGCCTGCACGAGGCCCTCGTCGTCGGGGAAGACGAAGCCGCAGCCGTCGCAGCCCTCTTCCAGCTCGGGCGTCCAGCTGAGCGCCCCGGTCGCGGAGTACGCGTAGTCGTCGGTCGTCCCGTTCGTCGTATAGAGGTCGGCGCCGACGCCCGGGTCGAAGCCCGGGATGGCCGGATTCGCGTCAGTGCCCGTATACGCGACGAAGAGCGGGTCGTCCGCCGACGGGGTCTGGACCTGCCAGCCGTACGAGTAGAGGAGCAAGGGCCCGTACGAGTGGTACGTGACGAGGAACTGGAAGCCGATCCGCCTGATGAGCTTCTGCGAGGCGGCGACCTCGGGCTCGGAGGCCGGCGCGGTGCCGCGGTACGTCTCGCTCGCGAACACCGAGGTCGAGCCCTCGTCGTCCCAGTTCCACTTGCTGTCGTAGTTGCGGTTCAGGTCGACGCCGTCGGCGTTGGTGATCTGGCCGTCGCCGTCGTTGTCGCGCAGGTTCTTCCGCCAGAGACGCTCGACGTCGAACGTGTACTGGTAGCCGTCGGGGTTGGTGGAGAGCACGAACCAGAGCTCGCGCGTTTGCAGCCACTTGCGGACGGTCCGGTTGTTCGACCGCCACTCGTCGACGAACCAATGCAGGAGGCGGCGGTTGACCTCGACCGAGATCCACTCGCGCGCGTGGATGTTCGACATGTAGAGGACCGCAGGTCGCTTGCCGTCGGCGATGCCCCGCGCGCCCTGCGTCATCTTGAGGGCGAGGATGTCCCGACCCTGGAGCGTGCGCCCGATCACCTCGAGCTTGAGGATCTGCGGGTTGTCGCGGGCGAGCTGGATCATCTCGTCCTGGATCCCGCCCGGCTCGTCCCAGGAGCGCCAGACGTTGTAGCCGCTGGCAGCCTGGAGGCTCGCCCGCTGGCTCGCGGTGTGGCCCTGCTTGTCGCGGACGAGCTTCACGTTCACGTCGTCGCCCGCGAGCGCCGCGCGCTCGGACGGCGAGAGGACGAGGTCGACCTGGACACCGGCGGTCACCTGCCTCACGGAGGCGATGTCGTAGCCGTCTCGCGCGAGCTGGCCGGCGGTCGCCCCGTCGACTGTCACCGTGTAGAGGTCGAGCTTCTGCTTGCTGGCCGCGAACGAGCTCCCCGTGAAGGCGAGGCCGGCAACCAGCGCGCAGACGAGCACCCATCTCTTCATGCGTCCCCCTTGCTCCCGGGTGGATGAAACGCGGGAAGGTTCGCAGATCGCTCGACATGGGTCAACCATGCGCCAGAGTAGGATCCTCCGCGTGGAGCACGGCGTGACCGACCGCAAGCCGCCGTTCAAGTTCTCGGCGTTCACGCGGGTCGGCTTCTCGGACACGGACGCGCAGGGCATCGTCTACTACGGCCGCTACCTCCCCTACTTCGACCAGGCATGGGTCGAGTACGAGCGCCACCTCGGGCTTCTCGGGCGCGCGGCCGCGGGCGAGGAGCTCGTCATGCGCGCCTCGACGGTCGTGTACGAGGCCCCGGCGCGGTTCGACGACCTCCTCGAGGTCTTCGTCAGGACGAAGCGGATCGGGAAGACCAGCCTCACGAACGCCTACTCCGCCTATCGCGTCGACGACGACGTCGTCATGTGCACGGCCGAGCAGACGCTCGTCCTCGTCGCGGCTCCGGAGCGGCGCCCGACGCCTATCTCCGACGCCTACCGCCGGACGGTCGCGGCGTTCGAGGGCGACGACGTGGAGGGTGGCGCGCCGAGGTGAGCGCCTCGCTCGACACGTACCGCGGTGCGCTCGAGGGCGTCGATCGCGTCGTCAACCGCGAGTCCGAGGCGGACGAGGTCCTGCGGAAGACCGTCAAGATCCTGCACGACCGCTTCGACCACTACTCCTGGGTCGGGATCTACCTCGTCGAGGGCGACGACCTCGTCCTCGGGCCGTGGAAGGGGCCCCAGGCGACCGAGCACGTGCGCATTCCCGTCGGCGAGGGCATTTGCGGCGCGGCCGCCGCGAGCGGGGTCACCGAGATCGTGGACGACGTGAACGCAGACGACCGGTACCTCGCCTGCTTCGTCTCGACTCGGAGCGAGATCGTCGTGCCGATCGCCTACGAGGGCCGCGTCGTCGGCGAGATCGACATCGACTCGGACGCGCCGGCGGCCTTCGGCCCCGAGGATCGCACCCTCCTCGAGCGCGTCGCGACGCTCATCTCGCCCCACTGCCTCGTCGGCTGGGACACCGGCGGAGCCCCCTGGCAGCCCTAGTCGGGCGGCGGCAACCACTCCGCGCATGACGCGGGCTTGTGTTCCACCGCACAAGCTCACACCTTGGCGATGGCTGTGAGGATCCGCTCGCTACGGGCGACGGAAAGGTCGGACTCCGTGGAACACAAGCGGGCGTTGGGACGGGCGCCCCTCGCCTCGCGCTCTAGCCGGCGAGGAGGCGCTCCGCCTCGCCGACCGGATCGCCCTCGGGCGGGACGGCGACGGCGTTTCGGCCGCTCCACTTGGCCCGGTACGCAGCCCGGTCGGCGAGCGCGATGAGCTCGTCGGGAGTCGTCCCCGTGCCCTCGTGCGCGACGACGCCGACCGAGACCGTGACAGGCGCGTCGGATCCCCGCCTGGACTCCTCGACCAGGGCCCGCACGCGCTCGGCGACGACGAGCGCGCCCTCGAGGTCGGTCTCGGGGAGGAGCACGCAGAACTCGTCGCCGCCGAAGCGCGCGGGGACGTCGTACTCCCTCGTCACGAGCCGGAGCGCGCCGGCCACGCCTTCGAGCGCCCGGTCGCCCGCGAGGTGGCCGTGCGCCGTGTTGATCTCCCGGAGGTGGTCGACGTCGACCATGAGGAGCGCGATGGAGCGGTCGAACCGTCCGGCGCGACCCAGCTCCTGCGCGAGCGCGGCCCGGAAGTGGCGGAGGTTGTAGAGGCCGGTCTTCGGCTCGATGCGGGTCGCCTCGACCAGCGCCGGGATCGCCAGCGAGCGGTACGCGAGGCCCATCGGCAGAAGGGTGAGCGCGACGAGGCCGGGATGGCTCTCCCACAGGGCGGCGGCGATCGCCCCGAGCGAGAGGAGCCCCGCGTCGATCACGAGGCAGTCCGGCCGGACGGTGTCGCGGACGCCGACGCCGCGCGCGAGGTGGAGGACCGCCGCGAGGAGACCGTAGTGGAGCGTGAGGAAGGCCGCGATCGCCAGGCCGGCACTCAGCGCCCACTCCGCAGGGCCGCTCGGGCTCGCGGCGTCGAACACGAGACGCGCGACGAGCCCGGGGGCGACGAAGTTGCAGAAGTTGAAGAGGACGATGTACCAGTCCGCGCGCGTCCGCAGCCACTCGGGCAGGAACGCGAGAGCGATGGCGAGCGTGGCGAGAACGGGCGGCAGGATGAGGACGGCGGCGAAGAACGGCGCGAGCGACAGGTGGGAGCCCTGGTGCTTCGTCCGGTCGGCGCCGACGAGGTGGGCGAGGACGATGATGGGGAGCAGGACCGCGAACGCGATCCAGTCGTCCCGGTCGACCGACACGGGGAGCGAGAGCGCCGCCGCGAGTGCGACCGTCGCGACGACGAGCCCGAGCTCGAGGCCGGCTGCCTCGCGCGCGAGCCGGCGTGCGGGCGGAACGTGATCGCGGCGCATTTGTGGCTCCTCGCACAGATGTCGGCTCGCCGGTACGCCCGCGAGTCCCCCGATCGAGGGACGGATCCCCCGGTCGAGTGACCCGAACGGGTGACGGGGGCCCCGAACGGGGGATGGCCGTGCCTTTCGCGCCGCTAGGGCTCGAGCTCGTGCTCGACGCGACGGGCGACGTCGTGGGCGCTCGCCGCGGTCAGCGGCTCGCCGAGGACGAGCGCGGCGAGCTCGTTCGCCTGGCGGATGACCGCATCGCGGTCGTCGGCGAGCTGGCTGCGGGCAACGAGGAGCGCGGCCCTGGCGTGCGTGCCCCACTCGGAGACCCCGGTCAGGCCCGGCGCGGGGTCGTCGCCGGCGTCGGCGGCCAGGCGCGGGCGCTCCCGGAGGGTTCCCGCCAGCTCGCGCGCCCGCCGTTCGAGCGACCCCCGCTCGCGCTGCGCCGCGTCGGCGTCGGCCTCGAGGCGGCCGATCCCCTCGTCGGCCTCCCTCGCCCGCCGCTCGGCGACGGTCAGCGAGTCGCGCGCCCGCACGTCGAGCCGTCGCGCCGCCGCGAGCGCGTCGGCGTTCCCGGAGGTCTCCGCCTCGCGCAGGGCGACGGCGGCTGTCTCCACCGCGGCTCGAGCCTCGGCTTCGACGTGACGCGCGCGGTCGAGCTCCGAGGCTGCCGCCGCGCGCCGGGCGGGAAGCCTGACGAAGAACGCCTCGAGCTCCAGGGCGCGCTCGCGCACCGCCTCGGTCGCCTCGTACAGCTCGTCGAGCTCCGTCAGCGTCGCCGCGACCTCCTCGTCGGCCCGCTCGAGCTCGTGGAGCAGCGCGAGCCGTGCGTCGGCCATCAGGACGGTGTCACCCGGTAGGCGTCGAAGACGGAGTCGATGTTGCGGAGCGCGGTGAGCAGCGCGCGCAGCGCCTTGATGTCCCCCACCTCCGCCACGTACCAGTTCTTCGCCATCTGGTCCTCGACGTGGCCGCCGTACTCGACGATGTTGGCACCGTGCTCGGCGAACGTCCGGGCGACGTCCTCGAGCAGGCGCGGGCGATCCCACGAGACGACGGCGATGTGGACCCGAAAGCTCTGCGACGCCCCGCCGTCCCACTCGACGGGCGTGAACCGGTCGGGGTTCCGCATCAGCGCCTTGACGTTGGGGCAGTCGAGCCGGTGGATGGTGATGCCCTTGCCGAGCGAGATGTAGCCCGCGATCTCGTCGCCGGGCACGGGCGTGCAGCACTTGGCCATGCGCACGAGGACGTCCTCGACCCCGGGGACGAGGATCCCGAAGTTCTGCGACTCGAGGGTCTCCCGCGCCTTCGGCTTGCGCGGGAGCGCCTCCTCCTCGACGACCTGCTCGGTCTTGAGCCGGTGGAGGACCTTGTTGGCCACCTGCGAGACCTGGAGCTTCCCCGAGCCGAGGGCGAGGTAGAAGTCCTCGGCCTTCTTGAAGCCCATCTCCCGGATGATCTCGGCCAGGAGCGGGGAGCCGGCCAGCTTCTTGTACGGGAGGTTGTGCTGCTTGAGCGCGTTCTCGAGCGAGTCGCGGCCGCGCTGCTCGGCGACCTCTCGCGTCTCGCGGCTGTACCACTGGCGGATCTTGTTGCGCGCCCGCGAGGACACCGCGAGCGAGAGCCAGTCACGGGAGGGGCCGCGGCTCGGCTGCTTCGAGGTGAGGATCTCGACGAAGTCGCCGCTCCGCAGCCGGTAGTGAAGCGGGACGATGCGCCCGTTCACCTTCGCGCCGACCGTGCGGTGGCCGACGTCCGTGTGCACCGAGTAGGCGAAGTCGATCGGGGTGGCGCCGGCCGGGAGACTCTTCACCTCACCCTTCGGCGTGAAGACGTAGACCTCGTCGGCGGCCAGCTCCGGGAACGCGCGCATGAGCTCGCGCGAGTCGGTCTCCTCCTCCTGCCAGTCGGCGAGCTGCTTCATCCACGCCAGCTCGGCCTCCGCGGCCTTCTTCCCCTTCGCGCCCTTGTAGAGCCAGTGGGCGGCGATCCCGTACTCGGCCGTCTCGTGCATCTCGCGGGTCCGGACCTGGATCTCGAGCGGCTCGCCCTCCGGCCCCATCACGGTC
>DATBJE010000055.1:0-4312 GCA_036556565.1 Gaiellaceae bacterium | reverse complement strand
GGCGAGCTCGTCGATCGCCTCGCCGAGCGTCTCCGGGAGCGCGACGATGCCCCGCTCCTTCCGCTCCTCCGCCGTCAGCTTGTAGAGGTTGCTCTCCATCGGAGGCGGCAGCTCGTAGCCCTTCTCGATCCCCTCGAGGCCCGCGTGCAGGAGCGCCGCGAAGGTCAGGTACGGGTTGCACGCGGGATCGGGGCAGCGGATCTCGGCCCGCGTCGCCTGCTCGTTCCCCGGCTTGTAGAGCGGGATGCGGATGAGCGCCGAGCGGTTGCGCTGCGACCACGCCGAGTAGACCGGCGCCTCGTAGCCCGGGACGAGGCGCTTGTAGGAGTTGACCCACTGCGCGAAGACGGCCGCGATCTCGCGCGCATGCCTCAGCTGGCCCGCGATGAACGCCTTGCCGACGCCGGAGAGGTGCCACTCGTCCTCGGCGTCGAAGAAGGCGTTCTTCCCGCCGGAGAAGAGGGACTGGTGGGTGTGCATCCCGGAGCCGTTCTCGCCGAAGATCGGCTTCGGCATGAAGGTCGCATGGTAGCCGGCCTTCTTGGCGATCTCCTTCACGATCAGGCGGTAGGTGATCGTGTGGTCGGCCATCTCGAAGGCGTCGGCGAAGCGCATGTCGATCTCGTGCTGCGACGGGCCGACCTCGTGGTGGACGTACTCGATCGGGATGCCCATGGACTCGAGCGCCTGGACGGTGTCGTGCCGGAGGTCGCTCGCGGCGTCCATGGTGGTCATGGCGAAGTAGCCGCCCTCGTCGAGCGTCTCCGTCCCCTCGTCGCTCTGGAAGAGGAAGTACTCGAGCTCGGGACCCACGTTGAACGTGTCGAAGCCCATCTCCCGCATGCGGTCGAGCGCGAGGCGCAGGACGTGCCGCGGATCGCCCTCGTAGGGCTCGCCGTTCGGCCTGACGATGTCGCAGATCATGCGGCCGACCTTGTGGCCGCCGTTGGGCATCAGCTGGAACGTGGTCGGGTCGGGGATGGCGACCATGTCCGACTCCTCGATCGCGTTGAAGCCGGTTATCGAGGATCCGTCGAAGCCCATGCCGTCGTTCATCGCCCCCTCGAGCTCCGGCTTCGTGATCGCGAAGCTCTTCAGGTGGCCCTCGATGTCCGTGAACCAGAGGTGGACGAACTCCACGTCCTTCTTCTTCGCCTTCTCGAGGACCTTCGCCCGCACCTCGGGATCGCTGGTCGCCCTGTCCTTCGACTCGACCTCCACCACGTGAACCTCCTTTAAACGCAAACGCCTCGGGCCGGCTCCGACCCGAGGCCTCGTCGCCTCGCGAACATCGTGAGTCTACAGCACCAGCCCGTCAGGTCTCGAGCGGGAGCGGCGCCGCCACCGTGAGCGTGACGTCCCGCGATGTGAAGCCGAGCGACTCGTTGACGCGCCGCATCGCTTCGTTCCCCTGCTGCGTCCAGGTCACGACCTCCCGCAGCCCGTTCGCGGCCGCCCACGTGAGCTCCCGCCGCTTCAACGCGGTCGCGAGGCCGCGGCGGCGCCAGTCGCGGCGCACGACCGTGAGGCCGTCCTCGGCGACGCCGGGGCTGTCGTGCCGGCAGAGGCCCGAGTAGCCGACGACCTCGCCGTCGGCGAGCGCGGCGAAGGAGCCGTGCGGCAGGGTCGCCTCCTCGCGAAGCCACTCGTCGAGCGGGACGGTCACCTCCCGGTCGGTGGCCATGTCGGCGTACCCCGGCCGCGCGAGCTCGTAGGAGGCGTGGAGCAGCTCGGGCCGCTCGCCGATCGAGACCAGCTCCACCCCGGCCGGCGGGGGCGGCGGTTCCGGCTCGTGCCCGAGAGCACGCACCTGCTCGACCTGCCGATCGACCTCGACGAACCCGTAGCGGCGCGCGAACGCGAGCGAGCGCTCGTCGCGACCGTCGACGAGGGCGACGGCCTCGCCGAAGCCGAGGCGGAGGGCGTGCGCGGCGAGATCGGCGAGGAGCGCCGAGCCCACGCCTCGCCCGCGGAAACCCGGGAGCACGCGGGGGGCGAGGGAGGCGCGGCCCGCGAGCGCGGATCGGTCAGCCAGGCCGGAGCCCGCGAGCGCGCCGTCGAGCTCGGCGACGAAAAGCTGTCGGTCCGCGGTCGTCCGTGCGCGCAGCTCCTCCACCGTCCCGGCGGACTCGTTGGGGAGGAGCTCCCGGCGAACGTGGATCCACGCCCGCAGATCGGCGTCCGACTCCGCGTGACGGACCCTGATCATCCCGACCTCTTCAACTTGCCATGGCGCTTGGCGTGACGCTCCCCCAGGTGGAAGACCTGGAGCCCGAGGGGCACCGACACGGCTCCGATGACGAGGAGCGCCAAGAGCTCGTCCGAGAGGGCCTGGACGCCGGCGCCCTCGAGAATCGCCTCGCGCACGCCGTCGAGCGCGTAGGTGGCGGGCGAGATGACCGCGAGCCACTGCATCCACTCGGGCAACACGGTGACGGGGTAGTAGACACCCGAGACGACGAGCAGGATCCCCTGCGCGACGAAGCCGAGCTGCATGCCCTTCTCCGGGGAGATGAGCGGCAGGACCGCGGTCATCATCCCGATCCCGACGAAGGAGACCGAGGCGACCACGACGACGACCAGCGCGGCGGCGAAGTTCGCCTGCGGCATGGACAGGTCGAAGAAGAACGCGACCACGCCGAAGAGGAGGACCGCCCGCACGAGGCCGTAGGCGATCGCGAAGAGGCCCATCCCCGCCAGGTGCGCCTGCCGCGAGAGCGGCGCCATGAAGGTGTACTCGATCGTCCCCTCCCAGCGCTCCCAGGCGACCGTCTCGGTGAGGATCTCGAAGATGATCCCGAGGTAGGCCCAGATGACGGCGCCGATGAGCAGGACGGTCGTGGTCCTCTCGACGTCGATCTCGCCGCCCGTCGCCTCGATGCCCTCCGCGATGAAGACGATCGTGAGCGTGTTCGCCACGGTCCAGACGAAGAACGCGAGGTCCCACCAGAAGTAGCGCCTGACGAGATAGACGTTCCGCTCGACGACGCCGGCGAGGCCGACGAGCTCGGCGCGGAACGTCTGCGCGGCTGCCCTCATGAGCCGTCACCTCCTCGATCGTCCCCTTCGTCCTCGAGCGCGCGCCCGCTGAGGGCGAAGAACGCCTCCTCCAGCGTCTCGACGCCCAGACGCCTCGTGAGCGCGGCGGGCGGCTCGAGACAGAGGAGCCGACCGTCGGCGAGGATCCCAACTCGGTCGGCGAGCATCTCCGCCTCCTCGAGGTCGTGCGTGCAGAGGAGGACGGTGGCGTCGTGCTGCTCCCGGACCTCGCGGACGAACTCGCGCACCTCGAGACGCGACCGCGGGTCGAGGCCGGTGGTGGGCTCGTCGAGGAGGAGCAGCACGGGCGACGTCAGGAGCGCGCGGGCGAGCGCGACCTTCTGCTGCATTCCCCGTGACAGGTTCTCCATCGGCTCGCCGCGACGCTCGACCGGGAACCCGACCCTGGCGAGGATCTCGGGGATTCGCCGGCCCGTCTCGCTCGGCGTCAGCCCGTAGAAGCGCGCGGCGTAGGCGAGGTTCTCGGCCGAGGACATCTTCTTGAAGAAGGAGGCCTCGACCGAGACGCGGTTGACGAGCCGTCGGACGGCGCGGGGATCGCGCGAGATCTCGTGCCCGAAGATGAGCGCCGTGCCCCCGTCGGCGAGCAGGAGCGTCGAGAGCAGCCGGACCAGCGTCGACTTCCCCGACCCGTTCTGGCCGAGGACGGCGACGCACTCGCCACGCTCGATCGTGAACGACACGCCGTGGAGCGCGGGGACGCGTTCCCGACGCAGGCGGCGCCCGTTCCTACGGAGGAAATCCTTGCGCAGGTCGGATACGTGGACGGCGGTCATGGGCACGCTCCTTCACGGGTCGAGTCGAACGCAGGGCGAGAGGGCGGCACCCCGGGAAGGGGGGCCGCGGCACCTGGTGTCTCAGACTCGGTAGGCGTGCATCCCGAAGGCGAGGATACCGCCGGGCTTGAGATCCGTCCAGCCTCCGCGCTACTCTCCGAGGTGAGGCGCCGACGGCGGCGCTCTCGAATCAGGCGAAGAAGCCTCGGAGACTCTGACGTCGCCGGGGCTTTTTTCGTGGACCGAGAGGAGACGGCATGGAACAGCAGACGGAGACGAAGGCCTACCTGGCGAACGGCGCCCGGCCGGAGCCCGACGAGGCGGTGGCCTGGGCGTTCCAGCAGAAGGCGCAGATGGTCGACCTGAAGTTCTGCGACCTGTTCGGCGCGTGGCAGCACATGACGCTTCCGGTGAGCGCGTTCGGGACGTCGGCGTTCACGGAGGGGCTCGGCTTCGACGGCTCGTCGATCCGCGGC
>DATBJE010000054.1:0-32914 GCA_036556565.1 Gaiellaceae bacterium | reverse complement strand
GATCATGGGCCGCATCGAGAGCCCGGACGACATCCAGGCCTGGAGCTTCCCGGTCGTCGCGCTCATCCTCGTCGCCGTCAGCCTCCTCGTCGGCGCCGCCGGGTCCGGCATCACGCTGCGGCGCTTTCTCAGGATCTAGCCGCGTGTCGAGGGGACGCCCGGGAACGACCACGGCGGGCGCTCCATGAAGCGGACGGCCGGCTACGTCGCCGGGATCGCCGTCGTCCTCGGCGCGTTCGTCCTCGGGTTCTTCCTCACGAGCTCGGAGGGCGGCGTCCGCGCGACGAGCGCCCCGCTCCACACCGACCGGCCGCTCACGCTGGTCGACGAGGTGCGCGCCGAGCTGGCGTCGTCCTACTACCGCTGGATCGATCCCGGGGTCCTCGAGCGTCCGACCGTCGACGAGATCCTCGAGGGCCTCGACGATCCGCACACGGACTACCTCACCGGGCACGAGTACGAGAGCCTCCAGGAGACCACCGACGGCACCTACTCGGGGATCGGGCTGACCGTCGGCCCGGCGCAGAACGGCCTCACCGTCACGTCCGCGCTCAGGGGCCCCGCGCGCGAGGCCGGGATCCGGCCGGGCGACGTGATCGTGCGGATCGACGGAAAGGCCGCGCACGACCTGACGTTCGAGCGCTCGCTCGCGCTGATCAAGGGCGAGCACGGGACGCTTGTGCACCTGAGCGTGCAGCGGCCGCACAAGGGCACCCTCGAGTTCACGGTCATGCGCCAGCAGATCGACGTGCCGCCGATCAGCGCCCACATGGTCGACGTCGGCAAGAAGAAGGTCGCGTACATCCGCGTCTTCTCCTTCCCGACGGGGTCGGCCGATCGGATCGAGCAGACGACCGCGCGCCTCGTGGAGCAGGGGGCGAAGGGCGCGATCCTCGACCTCCGCGACAACCCCGGCGGTCTCCTCTCCGAGGCGGTCGACGTCACCTCGGTCTACCTCGGCGAGGGCATCGTCTGCCGGACGGACGGCCTGCACGAGGACCCGCACACGTATAGCGTCAGCGGCCTGTCCACGCAGCCCGACCTGCCGCTCGTCGTCCTCGTCGACGGGGGGAGCGCGAGCGCTGCCGAGATCCTCGCCGGCGCGTTCCACGACAACGACCGCGCGGTGCTCGTCGGCGAGCGGACGTTCGGGAAGGCGTCGGTGCAGACCGTCGCGCCACTCTCCGACGGCGGAGCGCTCAAGCTCACGACCGCGAAGTACCTGACGCCGGCCGGCGCCGACATCACGGGGCGGGGCATCGAGCCGGGCATCGTCGCCGTCGACGACCCGCTGACGGAGCGCGACGAGGCCCTGCGGATCGCCCGGTCGACGATGCTTGGCGTCCTCCGGAACGGCTAGCGCCCGACCCTTGGCGGAGGTCGCGGTCTGCGAGCTCGCCCGCCGCGGCAAGCTCCTCGTCGGCGAGCCGTACTTCGGCGGCGGTCAGCCCGTCGTCGTCGACCGGAAGGGGGCCGGCGACGCTGCGGTCGGCGACCTGGTCGTCCTTCGTCTCGGACGCGGCCGGGCGCGCCTCGAGCGCGTCCTCGGCCGTCCGGACGACGTCGAGGCCGTCCTCGAGGGGCTCCTCTGGCACGAGGGCGTGCGCCGCGAGCACGCGCCGGTGCCGCCCCCTCCGCCGGACGATGAGCCGGACCGCGTCGACCTCCGCGGGCTCTTCGCGTGCACGATCGACCCGGCCGAGGCCAAGGACTTCGACGACGCCCTCAGCCTGCGCCGTGAGGGGGACGGCGTGCGCGCGTGGGTCCACATCGCGGACGTCTCCGCCCACGTTCCCGCGGGCTCGCCGCTCGACGAGGACGCGGCCGAGCGCGCGTTCTCGCTGTACGTCCCCGGGCGGGTCGAGCCGATGCTCCCCGAGGAGCTCTCCGCCGGGCTCTGCAGCCTCCGCCCGCACGAGGAGCGGCGCTGCGTCACCGTCGAGATCCCCTTCGACGGCGACCTCGTCCCCGGGGAGCCGCGCTTCTACCGGAGCCTCATCCGCAGCCGCGAGCGCCTGACCTACGGTCACGCGCAGGCGATCCTCGCCGGGCGCGAGCGGGCCGGCGAGGAGCTCGCGGAGACGCTCGAGCTCGCGCAGCTGGTCGCGGAGGCGCTGCGGCGACGGCGCTACGCGCGCGGCGCCCTCCGGATCGAGACCGGTGAGATCGCGTTCGCCTTCGACGGGCACGGGGGAGTCGAGCGCGCGTGGATCGAGGGCGAGCCGCTCGCGCACATGCTCGTCGAGGAGCTGATGATCGCGGCGAACGAGGCGGTCGCCGGCCTCCTCGCCGGCCGGAAGCGCGAGGCTCTCTACCGCGTGCACGAGCGCCCGGACCCGCAATCGGTCGAGCTCCTGCTCGCCAAGCTCGAAGACCTCGAGGTGCCCACGCCGGCCGCGCCGGATCCGCTGACCTCGGCGGCCGCCGCGCCGCTCGCGGGCCGGATCAGCGCCGCGGTCAGCCGCTACCAGGAGCAGTCGGGTCGTGGGGGAGAGGCCTTCCCCGCGCTCGTCCTCCGCGCGCTCAAGCAGGCGCGCTACGACCCCGCGAACCTCGGCCACTCGGGGCTCGCGAGCCGCGCGTACTGCCACTTCACCTCGCCGATCCGCCGCTACCCGGACCTCGTCTGCCACCGCGCGCTCCTGCGCGAGCTCGGCGTCCTCGACGTCGAGCTTCCCGACGACCTGCCGGAGCTCGCCGAGTGGACGTCCGTCCGCGAGCGCGCCCTCGCGGGCATCGAGTACCGGGCCGACGAGCTCTGCCTCGCCTGGTTCCTCGAGCGGCGGCTCTTCGAGGAGGGCTGGGACGCGACCTTCGAGGGCGAGGTCATCGGCGCGATCCCCTCGGGCATCTTCGTCCGTTTCGACGGCGTCTTCGAGGGCTACGTGCCCGCGCGGAGGCTCCCCGGCGACTACTTCGAGCTCAACACGCTGGGGACCGCCCTCGTCGGACGCCGGACGGGCCGCGCCTACCGTCTCGGCGACCCGATCGAGGTCGCCGTGGCCGAGGTCCGGCGGTGGGAGGGGAAGGTCGAGCTCGCGCTCCCGTAACGCGATGGAGATATTTCACGCTCTTTGCGGACAAAGTTCCCGAAACCTCTTGCGCGCGGAGGGCGTGGTTCTTTAGGGTGCCGATTGCGCCGAGCACGGAGCGCGATTAGGACGAAGCCCCGCCGGTAGGCTCTACGCGGAAGCGGAAGGTTCGCCGGCAGGGGGGACGAAAGCGGAACCGGCTCGGCGAATTTTTTTGGTCCAATTCCTGACATGGCCGGAGGGACCAAGCAGATCGCCGAGAACCGGCGCGCTCGCCACGACTACCACCTGCTCGACCGCTACGAGGCCGGGCTCGTCCTCACGGGGACCGAGGTGAAGTCGCTGCGCGAGGGCAAGGCGGTCCTCCAGCGCGCGTTCGGCGACGTGCGCGGCGAGGAGGTCTTCCTCGTCGGCCTCCACATCCCCGAGTACGCGCAGGGGTCGATCGGGAACCACGATCCCGACCGCGACCGCAAGCTTCTCCTCCACCGCCGCGAGATCGACCAGCTCGCCGCCAAGGTGGCCGAGAAGGGGCTCACGCTCGTCCCCACGAGGCTCTACTGGAAGGACGGCCGGGTGAAGGTCGAGCTCGCGCTCGCGCGCGGGAAGGACGTGCGCGACAAGCGGCGCACGATCGCCGACCGCGACGCCCAGCGGCAGATGGAGCGCGCGTTCAAGGACTCGGGCCGCCGCGGCTGAGCGTCACCGCCTCGATCGCCGCGGCGACGACGAGGAAGCCGGCGATCGACCAGAGGGCGACGAGGCCGTGGGAGTCGAGCTCGGCGTCGGTCGTCAGGAGCCACGCCGCGAGGATCGCCGCCGAGAGGACGCTCGCCACCGCGGCCGCGAAGACGATCGTCCGCTCCGCCGTCGTGCCGGCGAGAACCCACTCGATGATCGCGAGCGCCACGAGAACGGCCCCGAGGATCTGCGCGTAGAACGCCGGCTCGGGGAGGGGGAGACCGAAGAAGTCGTACAGGCCGTCCCACGTGGCGGCCAGGAGGAAGACCGCGAGCGATGCGTTCGAGACGGCGTCCACGCGGAGGACGAGCGCCCGCGAGAGACGGGGGCGGGACGGGGCCATGGCTATACTTTGACGCCTGGGGGCGACCTGGTTTCGACGGGGTCGGTTCTCCGGAAGAGCTGCAAGCCGAGGTCCCCGGTAGGCCTCGTAAAACAACCGGGAACAACGCAAGTGCGAACAAGAACGAACTCGCACTCGCTGCCTGATTAGGTAGCGCGTCGGCTCCGGTCTCGGCCCGTGGATCGGAACCCCGGCGTCAGAAAACGGGCTCGCCGCCGACGGAGCGCCGATCGCCCGAGGCGGGACTCTTCAGGATCGACTAGCTCGGCGGTAGGTTCGCCAGCCCACCGGCCGCCGGGCGAAACGCAAGGGCAGGCTGAGCTTGGAGAGGCTCTTCACGGTGCGGCTTCGGACGCGGGTTCGATTCCCGCCGCCTCCATCGGCTTGGTTGAGCGAAGCGTGGTTAGTGACAACCGCCTGGCGCACGGTTCAGCTATCTCCTTGGCGCTGCCAGAAGTACGCCTCCAATGCTTGATGAAGGGGTCCGTCGAAGAGCGGTAGCCAGCGGCCGATGAGCGTCGACCGGACGGGATCGTTGAAAAGCGCTCTGACCGCCTCGGGCGCGCCTTCGCCCTCGAACAGGAAGATGACCTCAGTCTCGCTCAAGAAAATGGTGTGTCGGTCTAGGTAGATCTCGAGCTCCTCCATGCCGAGAGCCGAGTGTTCGGCGAGAAGCGCCAGCGCTCGCTGACGACCGTCGGGTTTCAAGCGAGCAACAAGGATGTAGCGATCCACTTAGTCGTCGAGCGGATCGCTGGCGAACGGGTCGTTCGGACCGCCCGGCCCGAGGAACTGGTGGCGCTTCGAGACCGGCGCGATCAGCAAGAACACGATGATGGGAGCTGCGACCATGCTCAGGTTCCCTTCATGCTCAGGTTTCAGACTGAGCCGTCCGCGCGGCTGAGCCAGTCTTCGAAGCGGGTCTCGGCGAGGCTAGCGCCGTTGCCGGGGATGAGCGTACGCTCCTTCAGCTCAGCTCCGAAGTAGCGGGCGTGTGGATCCGCGCTCACTTGGCGTGGATCGTTCTGAGCTTCGAGGCCTCGGCGGATGAGCTCGTCGAGACGGAACTCTTCCGGACCTGCAATCTCGACAATGCCGTTGACCGGCGATCCCAGAGCGGTTCTGCCGACTGCGCTCGCGACGTCGTCGGCCGCCATGGGCTGGATCAGGACGGGTGCGAGCCGCACCGTGTTGCCCTCGGTCGCGGCGTCGGCGATGCCCTTGACGAACTCGAAGAACTGCGTCGCACGGACGATCGAGTACGGGATCGACGATTCCCGGATCAGCTTCTCTTGGGCAATCTTGCCGCGGAAGTAGCCGCTTTCGGACAGCCGCTCGGTTCCCACGACCGACAGCGCGACGTGATGGGCGACGCCTTCGGCAGCTTCGGCGTCCAGCAGATTGCCGGTTGATGTCTCGAAGAAGTGCAGCACTTCGGCGTCCTCGAACGATCGGGAGTTCGACACGTCTACGACCACAGCGGCTCCCTGGAGCGCTTCGGCCAGGCCTTCGCCCGTGAGCGTGTTGACACCCGAGTCCGGCGAGGCCGGCACTGCTTCGTGGCCGTGCTCTTGAAGCTTGCTGACGAGCTTCGAGCCGATGAGGCCGCTCCCGCCGATGACGACGATCTTCATCGTGGACCCTTCGTTACCGCTCTGGTGGACGCTCGGACAGGATCGCCGCGGCGGCTTCGGCGTCCGCCTCGTCGACGAGGAGCCGCGCGGCGCCCGTAAGGTCGAACGGGTAAGCGCCGCCGGCGTCGTCGGATGTGACCAGGGACTGGATTCCCGCTGCGGCAAGAGCCGTCTGGGCAAGCTCTGCGTCGCTTCGCGTTGGGTAAGCGCCGACCTGGATCATTTTCGGGCTACGCCGAAGGAGACCAGCTTGAGAATGGGCCTTGCTCAAGTCTCGGTAGAGCAACTCTGAACGGTGGACCCGCTCGATACCCAGCATCGTCGTCGCTGAAATCGCGAGCCCACCGCGGTTGGGAGGAAGGTCCATTAATGGCAGCGATCCGCCCAGAGAGGTAGGAGGAATGTTCGAGCAGGTCGACCACGCCAGGTTACGGCTGGGCGCCCGCAGACCCTGTACTGCGTCCCGTTGCTGGGAGTCCTAGGGCGGTCACTTCGCCGTGTGGGAGCATCCGCAGCTGTTCTCACACGAGATCCGAGCGGCTTTCCGGTCACTGCGCTAGCAAGGAGGTCGTCATGAGCACCGTCGAGACAACCACCGAGATCCGGCCCTTCCACGTCGAGGTCCCAGCAGAGCAGCTCGACGACCTGCGCCGGCGCATCGCGGCGACGCGCTGGCCCACCAAGGAGCTCGTGCCGGATCGGTCGCAGGGCGTCCAGCTCGCGACGGTCCGGGCGCTCGCGGACTACTGGGCGAACGAGTACGACTTCGGGCGCGTGGAGGCGCGGCTGAACGCGCTGCCGCAGTTCACGACCCAGATCGACGGAGTGGACATCCACTTCATCCACGTGAAGTCGCAGCACGAGAACGCGCTGCCGCTGATCATGACGCACGGTTGGCCCGGCTCGGTCATCGAGCTGCTCGAGACCATCGGCCCGTTGACCGACCCGACCGCCCACGGCGGCAACGCCGAGGACGCATTCCACCTCGTGCTGCCGTCCCTGCCCGGCTACGGCTTCTCCGGCGAGCCGGCCGAGCTCGGCTGGGCCGCCGGCCGCGTCGCGCAGGCCTGGGCGGAGCTGATGCACCGCCTCGGCTATACCCGCTTCGTCGCCCAGGGCGGCGACGTGGGCGCCCTCGTCACCGACATCATGGGACGCCAGGCGCCGGAGGGGCTGCTCGGCATCCACGTGAACCTGCTCGTGACGGTGCTAGCCGCCCCCCCGCCGGCGGAGTCCGAGCAGGAGCGCGCGGCGGCGGACCAGCTCGCCACATTCAGGGAGAGCGGCTTCGGCTACTTCCTGGAGATGGCCACGCGGCCGCAGACGATCGGCTACGCCCTGCTGGATTCACCCATCGCCCTGGCCGCCTGGCTGCTCGACCACGACACGGACAGCTACTACAAGATCTCCAGCGCCTTCGTCGACGGCGAGCCCGTGGGCAACCTCACCCGCGAGAACATCGTCGACAACGTCTCGCTGTACTGGCTAACGGGCACCGGCGCCTCGGCGGCTCGATCCTACTGGGAGGACGGACTAGCCCTGGCTCAAGCACTCGCGTCCGGCCAGGCTCCTCCGGACGTCTCGCTCCCGGTCGGTTTCACCACGTTTCCCGGCGAGATCTGGCGGACTCCGCGCAGCTGGGTCGAGAACTCGTACCCCAACGTCGGCTACTTCAACGAGGTCGACAGGGGCGGGCACTTCGCCGCCTGGGAAGAGCCGGAGCTCTTCTCCGACGAGGTGCGAGCTGCATTCAGGTCACTGCGTTGAGCGGAGGTCGCTAGCTGACCCTTTTCGGGACTGTTCACATGCCGCTGCTCGAGGGAGCGACCGAGTGGATCAACTCCGAGCCGCTCGATCCCGCCGGGCTGCGCGAAAACGTGGTCCTCGTCAACTTCTGGACGCTTACGTGCATCAACTGGCTGCGCCAAGAGCCGTACGTTCGCGCGTGGTCGCAGGCGTACCGAGACGACGGGCTGGTGGTGGTCGGAGCCCACACGCCGGAGTTCTCGTTCGAGCACGAGATCGATCTCGTGCGCCGGGCGACGAAGGCGCGAGGGATCGACTACCCGGTGGCGGTCGACAACGACTACGGAATCTGGAGCGCGTTCGACAACCACTACTGGCCGGCGCTCTACTTCGTCGACCGGGAGGGGGTCATCCGCGACCAGCACTTCGGCGAGGGACGCTACGAGCAATCGGAGCGGGTGATCCAGGAGCTGCTCGGCGTCGAGCGCGAGCTCGTCCCCGTCGTGGGCGTCGGCGTCGAGGCCGAGGCGGACTGGGATCATCTGCGAACGCCCGAGACGTACCTCGGCTACGGGCGCGGCGAGCGCTTCGCATCCCCGGACGGGGCCGCGCCCAATGAAGCCCGCCCCTACGAGCTCCCCGAGCGCCTTCACGGCAACCACTGGGCGCTCGCCGGCGCGTGGACGATCGGGCGTGAGAATGTCGTGCTCGACGAGGCCGGAGGAAGCATCGCCTTCGCGTTCGACGCGCGCGACGCGCATCTCGTGCTCTCACCCGGAGCGCACGAGCCGATTCCCTTCCGCGTGCGCGTCGACGGCGAGCCTCCCGGTCCGTCACGCGGCGTGGACGTCGACGACGAAGGGAGGGGCATGCTCGAGGACGGCCGCCTGTACCAACTCGTTCGCGCGCACGACAAGATCCGCGAGCGGACACTGGAGATCACGTTCCTCGAGTCCGGCGCCGAGGCATACGCCTTCACATTCGGGTAGCCGACTCCCGAGGTACGCGAGGCGAAAATCGCCGTGCGCGCGGCCGGAACCATGCATGGTCGCCGGCGAGCGCCTCCTTCGTGCGGGTTTCCAGCATGAAGGCAGAAGGCGCTCAGATGCTACGGGCTGCGGGTGACTTCGGACGCGGGTTCGATTCCCGCCGCCTCCATCGTTGGCTCAACGGAGCTGGCCGGCTCTTCTGCTTCGGCGCGCCGGGCCTTGGGGTCGGCGATTCGATTGGCGAGACGCACGGTGTTACCTTTCCGGCTCAGATGCTCCGCGCGGTGAACCGGCAGATCGCCAGATTCCTCAACTGGGTCAACCGGACCGGATCCGGGTCGAGCGCATCCGGGGCCACGAGGGAAGCCGCGGACCATCGCCGGGACGTCGAGAGTCGCTCGGGCGGCGGTCGCTTCGGCGGCCTCTGGGGCAGCTAAGGGGCGGGCGGCTTACGCCGCCGTCCGGTCGCAGAGCCGGCGCCGGTTCGATTTCTCCCCGCGGGAGCTCTCGGCGGTGTCAGCCTGACTGGTCGCGGGCGCGGCGGTAGCGCTCGTAGATCACACGCGAGCCGAACGTCCTGGTCTCGATCAGATCCAGCGGGACGTCTTCGGTGACCGGCGGCAGGAACGGCGTGCCGCCTCCGACGACGACCGGGTAGCGGAACAGGCGCAGCTCGTCGACGAGGCCGAGCTCGATCGCCGCTGCGGCCAGGCCGGCGCCGCCGATCCCGACATCCTTGTCTGTCGCGCGGAGTGCCGCTGCGGCCTCCTCGCCCACGGATCCCTCGGCGAGCCGGGCGTTGCCCTGGACGCTCTCCAGGGTGCGGCTGAAGACGACCTTCGGGATCGCGCTCCAGACGTCGGCGAACTCCGCCCCGGCCTCGTCGTCGCGCAACGACGGATCCCTCTCCCACACGAGCATCGTCTCGTAGAGCCTGCGGCCGCAAAGAAAGCCCCCCAGCTCGCGTGTCTGCACGATGTGGGAAGCGAACTGCTCCTCGTCGGGCACGCTCCACCCGAACGCGCCCTCGCGGTCGGCGATGAAGCCGTCCATCGAGACGCCCATCGAGTAGATCAGCATGGCTTCAAGCTCGTCGCACCAAACCTTCCCGCAGCAACGGTACCCTCGTTCCGGTGTTCGACCACGTCGCCATCGCCGTCTCGGACCTCGCGGCCTCCGAGCGCTTCTACCGCACCGTCTTGAGCGTCCTCGGCGCCGAGCCCGGCCATGCGGATGCCGAGCTGGTCGAGTGGGACGACTGGGACATCGGTCCGACGGACGGCGAGCACCCGGTGACCCATGGGCTGCACGTCGGCTTCCGCGCCGGCGACCGCGCGCAGGTCGACGCGTTCTGGCAGGCGGGCGTCGACGCGGGGTACCGCGACGACGGCGCGCCGGGGCCGCGGACGCAGTACGGCCCGACGTACTACGGCGGGTTCCTGCTCGATCCCGACGGCAACAGCGTCGAGGCGGTCCACGCCGACCGCGAGGACGCCGTCCTCGACGGCCGCATCGACCACCTGTGGATCCGCGTCCGCGACCTGCGGGCCTCCCGACGCTTCTACACGACGATCGCCCCGCACGCGGGGCTGCGCCTGACGCACGACGAGCCTGGGCGCGTGCAGCTCTCCGGCCCGGACTACAGCCTCTCGCTCGTCCGGGACGGGCGGCCGCTCACCGAGCACGTCCACCTCGCGTTCCCCGCGCACCAGGACGCCACGGTGCGCGCGTTCCACGCCGTCGCGCTCGCGGCGGGCTACGAGGACCACGGCGCGCCGGGCGAGCGCGCGGTCTACCACCCGGGCTACTACGGCGCGTTCGTGCTCGACCCCGACGGGCACAACGTCGAGGTTGTCAACCACAACCGGGGCTGAGCCGCGGGCCGGGCGGGGGCAGACGCACCCGCCCGGCCGAACGCAGCGCGGGTCGGTCAGCCGACCCGGATCAGCTTCTTGTTGACGAACTCGTCCGCGCCGTACTTGCCGAGCTCGCGGCCCGAGCCGGACCGCTTCACGCCGCCGAACGGGAGCTCCGCGCCGTCGGCGCCCACGATGTTGACGTACACCATGCCGGCGTCGATCCTGTTCGCCACCCTCTCGGCCTGCTCGGCGTCGGTCGTGAACAGGTAGGAGCCGAGCCCGAAGGGCGTGTCGTTCGCGAGCTTCACGGCCTCGTCCTCGGAGCCGACGCGATACACCACGGCGACCGGCCCGAACAGCTCCTCGCGATAGGCGTCGTTGTCGGGCGTGACGTCGGTCAGCACCATGGGCGAGAAGAAATTGCCCGAGCGCTCGCCGCCGGCGACGACGGTGGCGCCGCCCTTGACGGCGCGGTCGAGCTGGTCCTGCAACCGATCCGCAGCCGTGCTCGACGACAGGGGGCCGAGGGCGGTGCCCTCGGCGGTGGGGTCGCCGGGCTCCCACTCCGTCATGGCCGCCGTGAACTTCTCGAGGAACGGCTCGTAGAGCTCGTCGAGCACGACGAACCGCTTCGCCGCGTTGCAGGACTGGCCGGCGTTGTCCATGCGTGCCGACACGGCCGCCTCGACGGTTGCATCCATGTCGTCGGTGCTGAGCAGGATGAACGGATCGGAGCCGCCCAGCTCCAGCACGACCTTCTTGAGGTTCCGGCCGGCGATCTCGGCCACCGCGGCGCCGGCCCGCTCCGAGCCTGTCACGGACACGCCCTGCAGGCGCGGGTCGGCGATCACCCGGGCGATCTGGTCGTTGGTGGCGTAGATGTTCACGTAGGCGCCCTCCGGGAACCCGGCGTCCAGGTAGATCTGCTGCAGCGCCGCCGCCGTCTCGGGGCACTGGGGCGCGTGCTTCAACAGCACCGCGTTGCCGATGACCAGGTTCGGCCCGGCGAAGCGGGCCACCTGGTAGGTCGGGAAGTTCCAGGGCATGATCCCGAGGATCACGCCCAGGGAGCTGCGGCGGATCATCGCGGTGCCCTCGCCGGCGAGCAGGTCGATCGGCTCGTCCTTCAAGAGCTCCGGCCCGTTGTCCGCGTAGTACCCGTAGATGTCGACGCAGAAGTCGATCTCGCCGAGCGCCTGCTCCATGGGCTTGCCCATCTCGCGGACGGTGATCTCGGCAAGCTCCTCCCGCCGCTCGGTGTGCAGCTCGCCCACCCGGCGCACCAGCGCGGCGCGCTCGTCGACCGTGGTCGATCGGAGCCAGGTCCCATGCGTCTCGTACGCGAGCGCGATGGCGGCGTCGAGCTCATCGTCCGTGATCGTCGGGAAGGTCTTTACCTGCTCTCCCGTTGCGGGGTTCGTGACCGCGTAACTGCTCATCGTCCTCCTCCGTTCGGTGTCGGCCCGCACCGTGGAGGGGCGGGGCCTCGTGGGACACCTCGTCAGCGCCAGATTACCTCCCGGGAGGAGGCTTCCTCGGGTGGTCCACGTCTGGACGACTCCGCCGGCTCCGTCGATCGCCTAGAGATCGAATCGGAATGACGCTTCGTCGACGCGCCGCCCATGGCGCCGGGGCGGCACAAGGCCTTCATTTCGATTCGATCTCTCTAGTAGCCGCGTGAGGTCTGGTAGCGGGACGCTGCGGCGCGACCGGAGTACGTCACCACGTCGGCCGCGAACCCGAGCGCGACGACGATCCACTCGGCACCGTCGACGCCGAGGACGGGCGACCACACGATCAGGTACGCAAGCGTCGTCCACGGCAGGAAGAGAAGACCGAGCAGCGGCCAGACCCAGGTATCGAACGCGAGGTCGACGCGATCGCCGAAGATCCACCAGCCCAGGAGCGCGATCCGCGGTCCGATGAGGCCGGCCGTGAGCAGAAGGCAACACATGGCCGGGGACTATCGCAGAGGTCGGGGCCACGCGTCGAGCGTTGCGGCCAAATACCTAACGAGCATATATACTCGTTATCTATGAGAGAGCTCTTCCTCGCCCTTCTGAGCGGCTCGCGGGCTCACGGGTACGAGCTGAAGCAGTCCTGGAAGCAGGAGTTCGGCGATCTCTTGCCGGCGCTCAACACCGGCCAGATCTACGTGACGCTCGCGCGGCTGGAGCGCGACGGCCTCGTCGTCGGCCACTCGGTGCCGGGGGACAGCCGCGGCAAGCGCGTGTACGAGCTGACCGACGCGGGGCGCGAGGCTCTCGCAGCCTGGATCGAGGCGCCCGTGCCGGGCACGCGGCTCAAGGACGAGTTCTTCATGAAGCTCGTCGTCGTCGCGTCGGCGCGTCTCGCGGAGCCGGGGCAGCTGCTCGAGCGACAACGACGCGAGTACCTGCAGTCGCTGCGCGACCTGAACACGTTGCTCGAGGCGAACGGGAAGGGGCCCGCGGCGGAGCTTCTGATCGAGGGGGCAATCCTGCATCTGAAGGCCGATCTCGAGTGGCTCGACCTGATCGAGCGACGACTCGTGCAGACGGAGGGACGCTGATGACACGAATCCTCGAGGCGAGGCAGCTCGCCAAGACCTACGAGACGGGCGGCGCGAAGGTGCTCGGCCTGCGCGGCGTCGACATCTCGATCGAGCGCGGCGAGTTCGTCGCGGTCATGGGGCCGAGCGGGTGCGGAAAGTCCACGCTTCTCAACCTTCTCGCCGGGCTCGATCGACCCACCGCGGGGGAGGTCTGGCTCGACGGCGAGCGGCTCGACGGGATGACCGAGACCCAGCTCGCGCGGCTGCGCCGCCGCAAGGTCGGGTTCGTCTTCCAGTTCTTCAACCTCGTGCCGACGCTCACCGCGGTCGAGAACGTCGAGCTGCCCTTGCTCCTGGCCGGTCGCGGCCGAAGGGAGGCTCGGATGTCCGCGGGCAAGCTCCTCGGCGACGTCGGCCTGCCCGAGAAGGAGAGGGCGGCGCCGGCGCAGCTGTCCGGCGGCCAGCAGCAGCGGGTCGCGCTGGCGCGTGCCCTCGCCAACACGCCGGACGTCGTTCTCGCCGACGAGCCCACCGGGAACCTCGACTCGGCGGCGGCGCGCGAGGTGCTCGGCCTCTTCCGGGGCGCCCGGGACCGCGGGCAGACGCTCCTGCTCGTCACGCACGACGCGAGCGTCGCCTCCACTGCGGATCGGGTGATCACGCTCCGCGACGGGCTGATCGCCGACGAGACGGAGCTCGCAGCGGCCCGCCAGGTCGCGCCCCTGCTCGAGCTCGAGAGCCGCTCGTGACGGTGATGCTGGTCAGGCTCGCGTTCGCCGGCATCCGCTCGCGCCTGCTCGCGAGCGGGCTCACGATCGCAATCGCCGCAGCGGCCGTGGCGATGATCGTGCTCGCCCTCGAGGTCCGTTCGAGCGGGATCGACCCCTGGCAGCGCACCTTCGACGAGGCCAACGGGGCCCATGTGCTCGCACATGTCCCGTCGGAGGCCGACGCCGTCGCGATCGGCGTGCTCCCGGGCGTGAGCGAGCGCAGCGCGCCCGTCCCCCTCGCGCGGGCGACGATGGGCCTGCGCGGGCGGGTCGAGCCCGTTCAGCTCGCGGGGCTGAGCGCCCACACGTCCGTGAACGTGCCTGTGCCGACGGCAGGCTCGCAGCTCCGCGAGGGCGGCATCGTGCTCGAGCGCAGCCTCGCCGAGGCTCTCGGGATCGCCGCCGGCGACAGGCTCGAGGTGAGGGGCGCCCACGGGTCGGTCGACGTTCCGGTTCTGGGGACCGCGGTCGTTCCCAGCCAGGCCCGCTACCCGCGGAGCAACCCCGGTCTCGCCTGGGTCACGCGTGCCACGCTCGTGCGCGTCGAGCCGGACCGCGCCCGCTGGCGCTGGTCGGAGGCGGTGCGGCTCGAGGATCCGTCCGCGGCAGACGTCTTCGCCCAACAGGCGGCTGAACGGCTTGCCGGGGCGACCTCGCCATTCGAGGGCGCCTCGTTCGAGACCTGGCAGGCGCAGCGCGACAACGCCCTGGGCGATGCCCAGGGCACGCAGGTGATCGTCACCCTGTTCACGATCCTGCTCCTCGTCGTCGCCTTCATCGTCGTCGGGATCCTCGTCGGCGCGCGCGTCACCGAGCAGCACCGTCAGATCGGGCTTCTGAAGGCGTGCGGCTTCACCCCGCGTCAGGTCGGGCTCGTGTTCGCGCTCGAGTCCGCCGCTCTCGGCCTCGCCGCCGCCGTCCTGGGCTTCGGGCTCGGGGCGATCCTCGCGCCCCGGCTCGCCGCCCCGAGCGCCGAGACGCTCCTCGGCTCGCCCACCATCGCGGCGAATCCCTGGCACATCCTCGTCGCCGGCTGCGTCGTGCTGCCCGTGCTCTTCGTCGGAGCCCTGCTCGCTGCGCGTCGAAGCACCCGCTTCACGGCCGTCGAGGCGATCGAGGCCGGTCACGCGTCTCCGCCCGATTCGCGCCTCTCGCGCGCGGTCGTCCGCTCCGTCCTGCCGATGACCGTGGGGCTCGGGCTCAGAGATCTCCTCGCGCGCGGGCGCCGAACGCTTCTCCTCGGTGCCGCGATCGCCGTCACGGGCGCGGTGGTGGTGTCCGCGCTCTCACTGGACGCCACGCTCGACGCGCAGCCGGCCTCCGAGGTCAGCGACTTCCCGGACGAGCTTCTGATCCTCGTCTACACGCTCGACGCCGTCCTTCTGCTGATCACCGCCACGACGCTCGTGGCCGTCGTCCTCCTCTCGGTCCGCGAGCGGATCCGCGACTACGGCGTGCTCAAGGCGGTCGGCTTCACGCCCGGCCAGATCGTCTCCGGCGTCGTCGGCTCTCACCTCACCCTCGCCGTGGTCGCGTCCCTGCTCGCGATCCCGCTCGGCATCGGGTTCTACCTCGCGCTGTTCGCGATCGCCGGCGACAGGAGCGAGAACGCGGTCATCGCCCCGTGGTGGTCGCTCGCGCTCGTCCCGATTGCGACCGCCGCCGCCGTCGTCGCAGCGACGAGCCTCCCGGCCTGGCTGGCCACCCGGATCCACGCGGCCGACGCGCTCCGCTACGAGTAACCGCGAGGAGGTCGGCTCGTGACGGCCCGCCCGTCTCCGCAGGAACGGATCTTCGCGCCGGGAACGGCCGCCACTCACGACACGACCCGGGCCGCTCGCTCGGCAGGACGACGAGCTGTGGCCCTACCCGGCCACGTCGTGCGACATCTGGTCGATACAGACCGTGACCGCGAGGAGCAACGCGTCGTCCTGGCCCTCGCCGATCTCGATGCCGTAGGTGTCGCGCATGTGGAACCAGCGCTTCGACACCTCGGCGACCGTCTCGCCGCCGCGCTCGATCGCGTATTCGTGGTCGACGATGTCGCCCTTCGCCTCCATGTCCCCGTTGTTGCCGACCTCGACGGAGAAGCGGTCGCCCAGCGGTGTCAAGAGCGCCTTCGTCACTGCGGCGACCCGTCTTCCGTCGCGGTCGATCTCCATCGTCGGGCGAATGCTCAGGATCTTCCTCTGGATCGTGAGCACCTCGTCGCCGCCGGGTGTCTCGAGCACCAGTGTCTTCCGGACGCTGAGCGCCTTGCCGTCAACCTTGAACGCAGGCCGGCCGTCGTCGGTCTCGATCCAGTAGTCGTCGCCGAGCGCGAACATCTTCTCGCGCATCTGGTACTTCATGCCGTCGCTCCCGCAGCGGAGGTCTCTGCCTGAACTGGGTGGACGGCGTCGGCAATCACCTGCACGAAGTTCTTCGTGGCGTCGAAGGGGGCTGCGTGGCCGGCCCCGTCGATTCGATGCGTGCTCGCACCGGGGATCGCAGCGGCAAGCCATCTGACCAGGCGAACCATGCTGTCGGGGCTCCGCGCGCCGTAAGTGCAAACGACCGGTGTCCGAACGGTCGCGAGGTCCTCCGCGGACGGATACACACCGATCGAGTTGCGGAAGTCCGCCAGGGCAGCAGCCGCGTTCTCCCTGCCGGCCTGCCTCCACTCCTCGGGGAACGCGTCCCAGGCGCTTCCCCGGTCGCGGTACGAGTAGGCGGAGCGGAGGAGCGCCTCAGCCGCGTCGCCCTGCCGGCCGCGCAGAATGAGCGATCCGATCTTGGCCAGCGCCTCGAGCTGGGAGACGCTCGGACGGTGGCGAGTGAACCGCCAGGGGAACTCGTGGGCGACGACCGCTTCGACGAGATCGGGACGGCGCACCGCCAGGTCGACTGCGATGGCCGCCCCGGCGCTCGTGCCGACCACGACCGCGGGCCGGGCCCGCACGGCGTCGAGAAGCGCCGCGGCGTCGGCCGTATGCGTGGACATGGAGCGCACCGGCCCGCCACCGGATCGGGCGTACCCCCGGCGGTCGTACGTCACCACGCGTCCGACGCGGGCGAGCTCCTCGGTGACGGAGCCCCAGGTCGAGGCGGTCGACCCGGCAGGGTGAATCAGAAGGATCGGTACGCCGGTGCCCGCCTCCTCGTAGTAGAGATCGCACCCGTCGGAGCTCACCGACCCGGGACCGGTCATGGCTAGGCGATCGAGCCCTCGAGAACGAGACCGAGCTGGGCCATGACGGCCGCCGTGTCGTAGTACAGGGTGTTGAGGACGACCTTCCCGTCGCGCACCTGCACGAGCTCCATGCCCCTGATCTCCACCCGCTTGCCGGTTGGAGGCAGCTCTCTGCCGTCCGGCAGCCGGAGAGGACCGGAATGCGTCCCCACGAAGGTCCACTCGTCCGCGAACGTGTCGCCCTGCTCGACGAAGCTACGAACCGTGTGGTCGAGCTCCGTGAACCCGTCCAGCTCCTGGGCGAGGCGCTCGCGGACCGCGCTCCAGCCCTCGAAGGTTCCGTCCGGCATGATCTGAACGGCATCCTGGGCGTACAGATCCATGACCGCATCGAGATCGCCGGCGTTGTACCGCTCGACGTACCGGTCCAGCAGTTCTCTGTTGGCGCTCATCGTCTTCTCCTCTCTTTGCCTCGTGCACCCGACCTCGGGCGCGCTGGTCACACCTTCTTGGGCACATGCCCCGCGAGCACGCGCCGGATGACCTTGTGCCCGAGATCGGCGGTGGGCCCGAACATCAGGGGGCACCCGCCGTCGATCACGGTGATGCCGTGCAAGCGCCCGTAGTCGGTGGCGGCGTCCGAGACGCTGCTCCCGCCGGCGCCCCAGTGCATCCAGACGTGCTCGATGCCGAGGTCGGCGCACTCGCGCATCGTGGCCTCGGCACGCTCCGGCCTGGTCCCGATCACGACGGCGTCGACGCCGCCCGGGATCGACCTCAGGTCCTTGTAGGCGCGATCGCCCTCGACCTCGCCCGCGTTCGGGTTCACGGCGAAGACGTCGTATCCGCGGTCTCGCAGGCGCTTGTAGACCGTGTTGCTGCCGTGGCTCTTGGGCTGCCTCGAGACCCCGGTGACCGCCACCCGCTTGTGGGCCAGGAACTCCGAGGCTGCCTCCGCGATTGTCTGCATGGTTCCTCCTTTCTCGCTCGCGATCACGGCCTTAGAGGACGAGCGCGAGGACGATGGCTGCCAGGACCACGCTCTGAGCGCTGTGCACGGCGATCCCGATCCAGGCGCTCTGGTACCGCTTCGTCGGGTAGGCAAGGAGAAGCGTGTCGCCGAGCAGTGTCTCCGGCATGACCCACGGCACGTGGACGTGGTACGCCGCGAACAGGACTCCGTTCGCAAGCCAGTCGCCCCGGCCGAACACGCGGTTCATGCGCGGCAGGAGCACCCCGCGGAAGAGAAGCTCCTCGCCAAGCACGGTGTTGAAGAGCCAGAGCACGAGCAGGAGGGCGTACCAACGCCAGTTCCCGCTCATGAAGCTCTGACCGGCGTCCGACTCGAGGAACGTGCCGAAGTCCCGATCATCCGGAGAAGCGGGCGAGGGGACGAGGAAGGGCACGGCCGCATAACCGAGGATCAACGGAATCACGACGAGCCAGAGCTTCCCGCCGACGCGACCGCTCTTCGGGCTTCGCGGCGAGCGGAGCCACAGCGCCTCGCGGAGCGTCGACCAGCGCAGGCTCCGCTGCTCGAGCCACACCAGGCCGGCGACCATCACGCCTTGCCAGATCAGGCCGCCTGTCAGGACGAGGAGCAACGCCTTTGCCATCGGAACGCCCCCGGCACCGGTGAAGCTGTCCTTGATCGCCGGCGCGACGATCCAGGCGAGAATCCCCATCGGGAGGGCCGCCGCCGCCCAGATCGCGACGATCTGACCCAGCGAGTACTGCCGTATCCCTTCATACCTGTCGACCGCGTCTTCCAGATCCGACAGTCGTGGCGCCGGAATCGTGACGGTGGGCGTCGACATGACTCCTCCTCCTTATCCGGCCGCAGGCGTGCGGTTCCGAGTGAACGCGCCCACGATCAGGAAGACCCCGCCGGCCATGAGGAGCGCCCCCAGCACCAGGGAGCCGATGGCGATCCACAGCACGGCCGGCATCTCGGCGCCCAGATCCGCCCCGACATCGACCCCGGGCCGTCCATCGGCATTCATCACGACGACGGTCCACGACCCGTCGGCCGGATCCCAGACGACGGTCTGAGGCCCCGAGCCCGTGGCGGACGCGACCCAGAAGTCCTGCGTCTCCGGAGCCGTCGGCGGCGTGCCGCCTGCCACGTCTTGCACCTCGTCCCCCCAGAAGTCGGTAACGACCGTGTGGCCGGTCCCCGAGAGGTACCGATCCACGCTCGCGGAGGGGCCGATCCCCACGAAGAGCGCGGCGCCCGTGCTCGCGGGCGTTACCCGGATTCGAACGTTGCCGAGCAGCGACGGCGAATAGAGCCAGCCGACCCCGGCCGATCCGAGATCGGTCGACTCCGTCGCCAGCGCCGATCCCGAGGCCGAGAACCGATGGACGTCGGTCGTGACGTACCCGGCGTCGCGCTGGGTGAGGTCGGCCCAGACAGCCGTCCCGCCGCCGCCGAGCAGGGGCAACGAGAGCAGGGCCAGCAGCACCCCGATCACGAGCGCCGCGATGCGGCCCGCCGTCCATCGCGACGGGCCCGCGGCGGCCGTCGGCCCGGGCGGCGCCTGGCCCGTGGTCGGCGCCGCCGGCGGAACGTGGCTCTGGTTCACCGGTACCGCCCCCTCAGGCCGGCACCTCGACGCCGGCGTCGAGTGCCTGGAAGACGGAGAACTGCTTGAACTCGACCCTTCCCGCGAGGCGCTCGATCACCTCGGCCAGAGCGGGCGACGGCTCGCCGTAGAGCGTCATGACGTGGTCGTAGGCGAAGGTCCGAAAGAGCTCGTCCCTCGCCTCCGCGACGTGGTTCGCGTGCTCGAGCAGGGCGTCGGCGTCGACGTACCCCTCGCGGACCTCGCACTCGGTCCCGTCGTCGCTCAGGAACCAGTCGTAGCGAAGGGTCTTCGTGTCCAGCTCCCTCGTCCGCCGCATCATCTCGGCCGCCTGGAGCTTGAAGCCCTCGAGCTCGCCGTCCCGGACCTTCAGGCGTGCGCTGACCTCGAACATGCTCGGCCTCCTTCCGGTTGAGCGCTCCTGCATGGCGCAATCCGGGGAGCCTCGCCGACCCGGGGCCGGCACACATCCGAACTTCCTGGCAGCCCGATTGCCTCGAACTACTGATTCCGCGGCCTGGGCGCCCGACGGGACGGTGCCTTTGCGCCCCGAGTCTCGGTGGTTACGCTCGCTGCGGCAACCCGAAAGGAGACTCGTGACCGAACCGACGGGAGCCCGTGTCCTCGGGCCGAACGACGGCAAGGCCGGCTTGCTCGGATCGATCGGCGTGCGGTTCATGCTCGCCGGGGCGGAGACGGGCGGAGGCTTCTCCCTCGTCGAGCACCCGATGCCTCCTCGCGCGCTCGCGGCACCGCTCCACCGTCACACGCACGAGGACGAGTACAGCTTCGTCCTCGAAGGACGCGTCGGCGCGCTCCTGGGCGACGAGGTCGTCTACGGGGAGGTCGGCGACCTCATCTTCAAGCCCCGCGCGCAGTGGCACACGTTCTGGAACGACGGCGACGGGGCGGCCCGCATCCTCGAGATCATCTCGCCCGCCGGGTTCGAGCGGTACTTCGAGGAGATGGTCGACCTGCTCGAGGGGCCCGGCCCGCCCGATCCGAACGAGCTCGGGGCCGTCGCCGCGCGACACGGGCTCGAGGTCGACCGCGACAGCATCCCTCGGCTCACGGAGGAGTACGGCCTCACCTTCGGGCCGCAGACGCCGCGGCCACGGTCGGATCAGGGCTCGGAGTAGACCCAGGCCTCCCTGAAGTCCGGCGAGGGGTGCCAGGTCGTCACGGCCCCCTTCGGCATCGAGGCCATGTCGCCGACGCCCAGGTCGAGCGTCGGCCCGTTCTCGATCTCGATCCGGATCGTCCCGGAGAGGACGATGATCGTCTCCCGCGCCGGGAGCACGAGGCCGGCGTACGTGCTCGCGGCCGGATCGGGCTTCCAGAGGCCCGCCATCGCGGCGCCTTCCTCGACGAGCACGTGCACGAAGCCGCCGTCCTCGTCGTCCACCTCGAAGTCGTCGCGATCCACCCGCGACACGTAGACGCCGCCACCGAGATCGGTCACTGGAGCCTCCTGGGTCAGCTCATCCGGATGAGGCGCAATGCTAGCCCGCGGCGGCGCGCTCGTACTCGTCGAGGTAATCCGCCAGGAGGGCGAGCGACTTCGGCCTGAGGATGAGGACGAGCTCCTGGCCCTCCGTCCGGAAGAGCTCGCCGCGGTGGAAGGCGTATCCCGCTTCGGGATGCTCGACCTCGACCCACCGGGCGAACGCGGCCCCCTCGACGGGCACCCACGACGGGAAGCTGACGTTCAGCCAGGGGAAGCTCGTGTAGGAGACCTTGCCGTCTCGGAACCCGATTCCGAGGGACCCGCGCTCCGGCGGGAGGCCGCTGATCTGCCTCAGCCGGCTGTCCATCCGGTACGAGCAGAGCACCTCCGCCTCGCCGTGTGCTCCCCAGACGGGCTGCCGCCGACACCTGACGGACGTGTACCGCACGCCGTAGAGCCGCTCGGCTTCGAGCGCCAGGGCCGCCCGCCGCCGATTCATCCTGATCGCGGGCATGTTCGGGTAGAGGCCTTTGCCCCATAGCAGGCGAGCCGTCACGCCGTCGTCGGTCACGAGCGACACGGCCGTCCTGATGTCGTGCGCGTTCCGGGCGGCCATGAAGCGTTCGGCGATCCTCACCGCCTCGCCGGTGGCCGTCCGGGACCTCACGTACTCGCGGCTGCGCTTCTCCCAGAGCCTGATCGACTCCTCGCTCAGCCGCGCGCCCTGGCCCGCGTCCGTGTACATGACCGCGAAGTCCTTCGGGTAGCGGTTCCTCACCCAGGCGGCGAAGGGCTCCCACACCTGTGGCGAGAATTTCGTGATATCCCAAGACTCCGAGGCCGCGACGATCTCGTCGTCCCGAACGGTGAGGAGGAGAGACCCGCCGTCGAAGGGCGCAAGGCCCAGCTCGTCCGATCTGATCGAATGGAAGGAGAACGTGCAGCGAAGGTCGACGGCGTCGGGCGAGCTGCCCAGCTCCTGGCACGTGGCCCCCGGCAGCTGCTCGTAACCCTGGGCCTCGAGCAGGGAGAGGAGCAGCCGAAAGTCGGCGAAGGTCCCCGGGACGTTGTGATCGCCGACCGAGGTGACGAGGCCCCTGATGTCGGCGTCGTCGGCCAGATACGAGAGCGCCCTGTCCGCGTCGAGGTCGTTGAGGGCCTCGACGAAGCGCCTGGCGACGAACACGGCCGACGTTTCCTCCGGGATCTGCTCGATCGTCGTCTCCGGCGCGCCGGCCGGTGCCGCAGTCGTCGCCTCCTCGCCGGCCTGCGTGCCCAGGATCACCGCGAACACGGCGAGACCGAGAGCGACCCCGAGCACGATCGTGCCGAGCTTTCTCGTCCTCGCCGTCACGGCGCGCGTCACCGGCTGTCCCGATCGGGCCCGTCGAAGCGGATCGAGCCGACGATCTCGTGGACTTCCCGGTCGAGGCCGGAGCCCGGAGCCGTCTCCGCTTCGAGGAACAGGCGTTGCCCGTCCACGTCGACGATCCAGACCCTGATCGTGTCGCCCACGCTCGTCCCCGGCCAGAACGGCCCCCACATCTGATCCTCCCAGCTGTAGAAGTAGCCCGGCTCGCAGCCCAGGTGCTCGCGGACGGCGATCACCACGTGCGTCGCGGGGCGCCCGCCGACGACGACACTCGACGGCTTCCTGACGAGATCGGTCCCGGGCGCGGCGGCGACTGCCTGTGCGAGCTCGGCGGCCGAAGCGCTTGCCGATGGACTCAGGAGGCTCGTGCACGGATCCGCGCGCTTGTCGTGGGGGAAGCCCGCCCAGAAGACGATGCCCTCTGCGCCCTGGGGCCCTCGCGTGCTGTTGCTGATGTAGAGGCGCCCGTTCCGAAAGCCGCTGCCGCGACGCTCGATCGGGCCGCTCACCCAGTCCGGCCCCGGCTTGCGGAGCGAGAAGGAGACGTTCTCGACGACGCGCGAGAGCCGGCGGTGGGAACGTCGTTCGGTGGATCCCCTCGACTTGCGTTCGACGGCGCTCGTGCTCGTCGGCGCGCTGGCAGGCGCCGCCGGCCGGCTCTCGACCTCGGTCGGCGCCTCGGCGGGCGTCGTCCCGGCATCGAACCAGGCGAGCCCCGCAACTGCGATCGCCGCCGCGGCGGCGATCGCTCCGACTCTTGCCCCTCTCGTCATGGCACGGAGGGTGCTCTCGGCGTGTTTCAGTTCCGCAACAGGGCGGTTTCAGCCGGGCATGGCGTTGCGGAACCTGAAACGGCGCTGTAACGCCGCGCCCTTACACCTGCACCCGTGCCGTCCTATCGTTCTTCGGGTCGAGTAAGCGAGGATGCGCACATGCAGGTGAGGGACGACCCCCGGGTCGGGACCGAGCTCGCGGGCTACCGGATCGAGTCGCTGCTCGGCTACGGCGGTATGAGCGTCGTCTACCTGGCCGAGGACCTTCGGCTCAAGCGGCCGGTCGCGCTCAAGCTGCTGGCAGCCGGTCTCGCCGAGGACGAGACGTTCCGCGACCGCTTCCTGCGCGAGTCTGAGCTGGCCGCGTCCATCGACCATCCGAACATCGTCCCGATCTACGAGGCCGGGGCGACGGAGGATCTCCTCTACATCGCCATGCGCTACGTGGAGGGGCGGGACCTGAAGGAGCTCCTCGGGCGCGGCCGGCTCGACGCGAGCGACGCGGCGGGGATCCTCGCCCAGGTCGCGAGCGCCCTCGACGCCGCGCATGCACGCGGCCTCGTCCATCGCGACGTCAAGCCTTCGAACGTCCTGCTTGACCGGGGCGCCCGCCCCGACGGCTCCGACCACGTGTACCTGGCGGACTTCGGGATCACGAAGCGCGTCTCCGAGGAGCGCGGCGCCGGCGACGACGGCCGCCTTCTGGGGACGATCGAATACGTCGCCCCCGAGCAGATCGCCGGCGAGGACGTCGACGGGCGCGCCGACGTCTACTCGCTGGGCTGCGTGTTCTACGAGTGCCTCGTCGGGGAGCCGCCGTTCCGGGGCGAGTCCGACGTGGCGGTGGTGTTCTCTCACCTCGAGGCCGAGCCGCCGGCACCGAGTGGACAGCGGCCGGAGCTTCCGCCGGCCCTCGACGACGTGCTCGCCAAGGCGCTCGCGAAGGAGCCGAACCAGCGGTATCCGAGCTGCCGGGAGCTCGCCCGGGCGGCGCTCTCGGTCTCGGTCGACGAGGCGAGCCGCGAGCTCGTGGACGTCGCCTCCCGAGCGGCCGCGGGCCGGAGCGACCTGAGCGAGGTCGAGTCGGAGCTGGCCCGGAGGGTGGTCGACCTCCAGCTCGCGCGAGAGCAGGCGCGGGCTCTGTCGGGCCCGGACACGCCGGCCCGGGTTGCGGCCGAGGGAATCTGTCCGTTCAAGGGCCTCGCGAGCTTCGAGCCGGTGGACGCCGACTACTTCTTCGGTCGCGAGCGCCTCGTGGCCGAGCTCGTCGCCCGTCTCGTGGGCGCCGGCTTCCTCAGCATCGTCGGCCCGTCGGGCAGCGGCAAGTCGTCCGTCCTCCGCGCCGGCCTGCTGCCTGCCTTCGCGGCGGGTGTGCTCCCGGGCAGCGGCGGCTGGCGCCGCCTGCTCATGCGGCCGGGCGAGCGGCCGCTGGACGAGCTTCGCCGCGTCCTCGTCTCGGGCGCGAAGGACCCTCTTGCCGAGGCGCTCGACGCGTTGCCACCGGGAGGACGCCTCCTCCTTGCGGTCGACCAGCTCGAGGAGCTCTTCACCGCGTGCCGTTCCGAGACCGAGCGCGCCGCCTTTGCACGAGCGCTCTCCCGCGCGGCCTCGGATCCCGAGGGTCGGGCAGTCGTCGTGGCCGCTCTGCGAGCCGACTTCTACGGGCGCTTCGCCGCCTACCCGGAACTGGCCGAGCTGCTGGGAGCGAACCAGGTGCTGGTCGGGCCGATGCACGCGTCGGAGCTTCGGCGTGCCGTCGAGCTCCCCGCCGGGCGCGTGGGGCTGCGGGTGGAGCCCGAGCTGGTGGACACGCTGGTCGACGACGTCGAGGGCGAGCCGGGCGCGCTCCCGCTGCTCTCGACGGCGCTTCTCGAGCTCTGGCAGAAGCGCGACCGCGACGCGCTCACGCTCGCGGCGTACCGGGAGTCCGGCGGCGTCCACGGTGCGGTCGCCCGGCTGGCCGAGAGCACGTATGCCCATGTCCCCGAGGGACGCAAGGGGCTCGTGCGAGCTCTCATGCTGCGCCTGGTCGGCGAGGGCGAGGGCGACGTGCCGGTGCGGCGCAGGGCTCCGCTCGCCGAGCTCGACCTCGAGCGCAACCACGACATGGCCGACGTGCTCGCGACCCTCGCCGACAGTCGTCTCGTCACCGTCGGCGAAGGCTCGGTGGAGGTCGCCCACGAGGCGCTGCTGCGCGAATGGCCGCGCCTGCGCGAATGGATCGAGGAGGATGCCGAAGGGCGCAGGCTGCGCCGCCACATCACCCGGGCGGCGAACGAGTGGGACGCGGCGGGTCGCGACCGGGGCGAGCTCTACCGCGGCGCCCGCCTCGCCGCCGCCCTCGACTGGACCGCCGACCACGCGCTCGACCTCAACGAGGTCGAGCTCGAGTTCGTCGCGGAGAGCCGCGAGGCGTCCGAACGCGAGACGAGGGGCGTACGCCGCACGAACCGGCGCCTGCGCGCGTTGCTCGCGGGAGTCGCGGTCCTCCTCGCCGCGGCAGTCGCGGGCGGGATCCTCGCGCTCGTCCAGCGGAGTCAAGCACGTGACGCAGAGACGGCCCAGGTCGCCCAGCGTCTCGGCGCGCAGGCGCTCGTGGAGGAGGACCTCGACCGCTCGCTCCTGCTCGCCCGTCAGGCCGTTGCGATCGCCGACACCCCGCAGACGAGGGGCTACCTGCTGGCCGCGCTCCAGCGAAGTCCCGCGGCCGTCGGGGTCATGCACGGCGACGGAGGGGTGCTCAGGGGCATCGCAGTCAGTCCCGATGGAACGACGCTGGCGGTGGTGGCCGGAGGCGGCAAGGTGCTCTTCTTCGACACGCGAACCTACGGGCGGACCGGAGACCCCCTGGCTCGCCGGTCCAGCGACGCCGCGGGCCTGGCCTACAGCCCCGACGGGCGGACGCTCGCGGTCGGCGGGGAGGGCGTCCTTCGCCTGGTCGACGTGCGAACACGCGCGCAGCTGGCGGAGGCGACCGTCCGCGGCTCCGCCGGGCAAATGGCCTTCACCAACGACGGGTCGATGCTCGTCGGCCTCGTCGAAGGCACGCGGTACGCAGGCGTGGTTGATGCGTCCATCATGGTCTGGGACGCCGCCACGCTCGAGCCGATCGGTCGTCCGATCGAGCCGCACGCTTTCGTCGGAGGGTACGTCGGGTTCTGGTACGCATCGCCTCAGTTCGCCCTCACGCCCGACGGCCGCTCCGTCCTCACGGCGTCCGAGGACGGCGAGCTCGCGTGGTGGGACCTCCGAAGCCGCGCGAAGACGCGAACGCTCAGGATCGAGGCCGGCTTCGCCCCCGCGCTCGCCGTCAGCCCCGACGGTCTGACGGCCGCGGTCGGTATTCGGCACGGGGTGAAGCTCTTCGACCTCCGTTCCGGAACCGTGCGGACCGCGATCGGAGACGCCGCCGGGAGCCCGAACTTCGTGCTGTTCAGCCCTGACGGCACGACGGTCGTGGCGACGAACCGCGACACGACCGTGACCCGCTGGGACGTCGCGTCCGCCGAGCCGCTCGAGACGCTCCGGGGCCATTCGAACTTCGTGCAGCAGCCCGTCTACAGCCCCGACGGCGAGACGCTCTACACGGTGAGTCACGACGGCACCGCGATCGCCTGGGACCTGACCGGCGATCGCAGGCTCGGGCGGCCGTTCACGTTCACGAACGACGGGACGTTCTCGAGAACCGGCTACGACGGGCACCCGGGGAGGATCAGCCCGGACGGCCGCCTGATCGCGGTGGGCCTCAAGGAACGGGGGGTCGCGCTCTGGGACGCTCGCCGGCTCAGGCCGGTCGGGCCGCCCCTTCGGGCAACCGCCGGCGAGGTGAAGACGCTCGCCTTCTCGCCGGACGGGCGAACTCTCGCGGCGGTCACCGGGACTCACCTCACGCTCTGGGACGTCGCCTCGCGGTCTCGCCTTCATGAGATCTACGCCGGGAGCCCGTCCATCGTGCTCGCCGTCGCCTTCAGCCCGGACGGAGCGAGGCTCGCGACCGCGAGCGGCGACCGCGGCCTGCAGCTGTGGGACCCGGCAACCGGCGAGCGAATCGACGCGCTCGGGAGTGGGGGCGCCAGCGACGTTTCCTTCAGCGCCGACGGCGGGCTCGTCGCCTTCTCGCCGGACAACGACGGCGTCGAGGTCTGGGATGCGGCCACCGGCACGTCGATCGCCACGTTCGCCGGTCTGTCAGATCCCGACTTGCCCGACTCGTCCGTCGCGCTCAGCCCCGACGGGCGGTTCGTCGCGGTCGGAGGCTTCAACAGGGTCGTTCGCGTCTGGGACGTCCGCACGGGGCAGCTCGTCCACGAGCTCGACCAGGGCGGCAACGGAGCGTTCACGCTCGAGTTCACGCCGGACGGCCGGACGCTGGCGATCTCGGGATTCGAGCCCGTCGCGTCACTCTGGGACGTCGCGACCGGGACCCGGATCGGCCCGCAGCTCAGCGCAGGAGACCGCAGGACGATGATCGATCTCTCGTCCGACGGGCGCCTGCTGCTGGAGACCCACGGCAACGGCACCGGCGCCGTCTGGAACGTCGATCCCGAGTCCTGGAAGCGCCGTGCCTGCAAACTCGCCAACCGCACGCTGACCCACGCGGAATGGGACGAGTTCCTGCCCGGGCGCCCCTACGATCCGGCCTGCACGGCCTGACCCGGGTCAGGCGCCGATCGACCAGGTGTAGCGCGTCAGCGCTGCGGGCGGCGCGAGGCCGCCCGGGCGGAGTCCTCGACGGACGAGGAGCGTCGGGGGGACAGCCTCCCGGGCGAGCCGGAGCCGGGCGGGGCCGAGGCCCTCGCGGTGCCACCTCGTGGACAGCCCGACGACGAGCAGGCCTGCCTCGCGGCTGGCCTCCAGCATGCCGTCCTCTCCCGGCGATGTCAGGAGCGGCTCGGCCGAGATGCCCAGCACGCGCTGGACGGCGAGCGCCCCGTGCGAGAGCAGGCGGCTCGCATCGCGCCGGCCCTTCTCGGGCATCGCGGCGGCGCCTGCGAGCTGAAGCGGCACGGCGTCGGCGCGCGCGAGCCAGGCGCCGAGCTCGACTGCCGCCCAGTCGTGCTCGGCCCCGCCGAACGGGACGAGCACGGGACCCGCGTGCGTCGCGTCCCGCGCCACGAGGAGCGCGACGTCGCAGGGCGACTCCTCGAGCAAGGCCGTGAGCTGCTCGTCGGGTGCGCCGTCTGTCAGGAGCTCGTCCGGGGCGTCGGCGAGGAGGAGTTCGACGTCGAGGTCGGCAGCGAGCCGGGCGAGCTCCTCTCCCGGCGCCGTCGAGGTGAACGCGGCCGCGCGAGCGACGGAACCATCCCGCTCGAGAGCGGAGCGGCGTTCCTCGAGCCAGGCCGACGCCGAACCGAGCTCGGCGGCGTCTGGCACGAGCGTGGCGAGAACCACGACGCGTGGCGGATCGTGCGAGAGGGACTGCGCCACCGCCAGCAGCGCGTCGACCCCGCCGCTCTGCGGAATCGTCACGAGGACCGACCGCTCAGCAGATCTGCTGGAGACCGTCGACGGGGCAGCCAGCGATAGGTCCTGCCGGAGGATCGCCCGCTCGAGGTCCTGCAGTGCCGAGCTCGGCTCGATTCCGAGCCCGTCGACGAGGGCTCGGCGCGCATCCTGGTAGGCCGCCAGGGCCTCCGCCTGCCGCCCCGATCGGTAGAGCGCCGTCATGAGGGAGCCCCGCAGACCCTCGCGAAGGGGATGTTCGGCGACGAGCCCTTCGAGCTCACCGACGAGCTCGTCGTGGCGCCCGAGCGCGAGATCGGCGTCGATCCGCAGCTCGACCGCCGACAGCCGGATCTCCTCGAGCCTGGCGATGGCCGCCTGGGCGAAGCTCTCGTAGGTGAAGTCCGCGAGCGGTGCGCCCCGCCAGAGCGACAGCGCCTCGCGGAGCCGCTCCGAGGCGTCTGCCGCGAGGCCGGCAGCGAGCAGGCTCCTGCCCTCGTCCACGAGGCGCTCGAACCGATGGAGATCGAGCTCGTCGGGTTCGACCCGGATGACGTAGCCGGGCGATCTCGTCGTCAGCACGTCGTGCGGCAAGGCCTTGCGAAGCCGCGAGACGTTCACCCGCAGGGCCGCGGTGCCGCCCTCGGGCGAGTCCTCGCCCCAGACGTCGTCGACCAGCCGGTCCGAAGGCACGACCTCGTTGGGGCGCAGGAGGAGCGCGGCCAGTAGGGCGCGAGGCTTCGGCCCGCCGAGGGAAACCTCGCTGCCCCCGTCCCACACCTCGAGCGGCCCCAGGATCCGGAACTCCATGCGCCTGCCTCCCGGCCCGTGACGCTAACACCTGTTGCCGGTCTGAAACAGGCCTGAAACCCGGCAGGCGCAACGTCGCTTCGACAGGACAAGGACGTCGGGAAAGGAGCGACAATGCGAATCAGGACGACGATGGTGCTGCTGGCCGCTCTCGTGGGCGTCGCGGCGTTCGCGGCCGCGGCCCAGGGAGGTGGCTTCTCCGCATGGGAGCCCGCCCAGAAGATCGACGAGATCGCGGGCAACGACCCGGAGCTCAACACGGCCTTTCAGGATGGGTGCCCGATCCAGTCTCCGGACGGGCTCAGCCTCTACATCGCCTCGAACCGCCCGGGAGGGGAGGGCCTCCTCGACATCTGGGTCGCCCACCGGCCGAATCGGCACGCGCCCTGGGGCGCACCCGAGAACCTGGGCGAGCCGGTCAACTCGGCGGCGGACGACTTCTGTCCGACGCCCATCCGCGGAGGCGGCCTCTTCTTCGTGAGCAGGGAGGCGCTCCCGGGAAGCTGCGGGCTCGGGGACATCTACTTCACCCGCCACTCCCGCAAGCACGGCTGGAGCGAGCCGCAGCACCTCGGCTGCGCGCCCGACGGCCCCAACGGCCCGCTCGACGAGCAGGGCCCCTCGTACGTGGACGCCGGCCCAAAGGCGCTGCTCTTCTTCTCGAGCAGCTCCGCGACGGTCCCCGGCGACATCTACGTGAGCAGGGGTCTGGCCGGGTGGGGCTTCGGACCGGCCGCGCCGGTCGCAGAGCTGAACGACGCCGTCGCCAACGACATCCAGCCGAACGTGCGCACGGACGGCCGCGAGGTGGTCTTCTCCTCGAATCGCGCCGGGACGCTCGGCGGCCAGGACATCTGGGTCGCGACCCGGCGGAGCCTCCACCATCCGTGGTCGGTGCCGGCCAACCCGGGCGATGCCGTCAACACGGCGGCGGCCGAGTCGCGCCCGTCGCTGTCGAGAAGCGCGCGGACGCTCCTCTTCGGCCGCACGCCGGGCCCGGAGGGGAGCGGCGACATCTACGTCAGCACGCGGACGGCGCACCGATGACACGGTGATCGTCGCGCGTTCGGCCCGAGACGACGCCCGACGAGTAGGCCCGCGATCGTGCGGGCCTACTCACGGACCGACGGTGACCACGACCTTTCCGCTGGCATGGTGGCCGGCCATGTGGGCGACCGCCTTCCCGGCCTCGGCCAGCGGGTAGGCCTCGTCGATCACCGCTCTGACGTCGCCCGACTCGAGGAGCGCCGCCAGGGCGGCGAGGTTCTCGCGGTTGACGACGCAGGAGACGGTCTTCACCCGGATCGAGCCCTTCCGCATGAGCCCGGCCCGCGCCATCTTCGGGAGCCCCGCGAGCATGCCGCCCGTGTTCCCGACGCTGTTGGGGATGAGGATGCCGCCGGGCGCGACCGTTCGGCGCGTCCTCGCGGGCGAGTGGTTGAGCACGTTGTCGAGGACGACGTCGTAGCGCCGGTCGCCTTCGGTGAAGTCCTCCCGCGTGTAGTCGACGACGTGCGTCGCTCCGAGAGAGCGCACGAGCTCGACGTTCCTCGTACCGCAGACGCCCGTGACCTCCCCGCCGAGCGCGCGGGCGATCTGCACGGCGAAGGTTCCCACGCCGCCGGAGGCGCCGTTGACCAGGATCGTGGTCCCCGGCCCGACCTCGCCGACGTCGCGCACGGCGAGCAGCGCCGTGATGCCCGACATGACGGAGGCGGCCGCCTCGTCGAAGCCGAGCCCCGCCGGCTTCCGGATGAGCATGGCTGCCGGAGCGACGGTGAGCTCGGCGAAGGTGCCGACCGTGGCGAGCGAGTCCTCCCAGGCCGAGCCGAACACCTCGTCGCCCGGCTCGAGGTCTGCGACGTTCTCGCCCACGGCTTCCACGAGGCCGGCGACGTCGGTCCCGCGGACGGGCGTCCGGGGCCCGCGGAGCCCCGACCTCACGCGGAGGACGTACGGGATCCCGGTCACCGTGATCCAGTCGGGAGTGTTCACGGAGGTCGCCCGCACGCGTACGAGCACGTCGTCGGGGCCCGCCGTCGGCGTGTCCCTCTCCCCGAGGCGGAGGACCTGCTCGGGCGCCCCGTAGCCTTCCTGCACGATCGCCTGCATCGGTCGTCGCGACCATTCTCCCGCCTGGCGTACCATCGGCGTCGTGGCCTACGACGAGGACCTCGCCGATCGCATCCGCGCGCTGGTCGGCGCCGAGCCGGGCGTGACCGAGAAGACGATCTTCGGCGGGCTCGCCTTCCTCGTCGGCGGCAACATGGCCGTCGCGGCGAGCGGCCAGGGCGGGGTGCTGGTCCGCGTCGACCCCGAGGAGTCGGACGCGCTCGTGGCGGCGACAGCAGCGCGGCCGATGGAGATGCGCGGGCGGCAGATGCGCGGGTGGCTCCGGCTCGACCCGGAGGACGTGAGCGCCGACAGCGAGCTCGCGCGGTGGGTCGAGCTCGGCACGGCGTACGCCCGGTCGTTGCCGGCGAAGCCCTAGCCGAGCGCGAGCGGGAGGCGGCGATCCTCCGGGATCTGGACCGGAGCCAGCTTTTCCAGCCGTGCATAGCGCGACTCGAGGCGCCGCCGTAGGCCACGGGAAGCGGTGAGCCACGCGAGCCGCGTCCCCACGTCGCGGCGCACGTGCGTGACGATCTTCGTGCCGTTCGCGACGGGCTCGAGCGCCGTCGTCAGGAGGGCGTGGACGCCGCCCGAGAGCGCGAGCCGCTCCGTGAAGTAGTCGAACGGGCGCCAGTCGAGGATCTCCTCGTAGATCCGGGTCCGCCCGTCGACGCAGACGCTCGATGCGCCGGTCGTCCGGCGGCCACCGACGTCGGCCTCCTCGATCGCGTCCACCTGCCAGAGCAGGCGCTTCTGCGGCGAGGTGAGGAGCTCCCAGGTCGCCTCCTGACCACTGGGCACGAGGACGTCCACGCTGAACGAGGCCTCCTCCGCCTCGACACGCACGCGCCGCTGGCCCTGCGCATCGCTCCAGCGCCGCTCCAGGTCGCTCACGTAGCCGACCACCTCGCCGACGTCCTCATAGCGCTCGACGTGGTGGCGAAGACCGAGCGACGCCGGGTCGAGACCCAGAGCCCCGACGCACCGATCGGTGAAGAGCGCGTAGGCGCGAAGCCCGAGCGAGGGCGTCACCGTGTTCTTGAGGAGCCGGTGGACGGTGATGACGTCGTTGCCGGTCAGCTCCTCGCCCAGCGGGCTCACCCGGCGGACGAAGCCGCCGTGGTGGACGACGAACTTCAGGTCGAGGTCGGTCACCTTCGTGCACGCCGGGCACGTGCAGCTGACCGCGTGCTCGATCCCGCGCAGCCGCCCGCGGAAGGCGAAGTAGCACTCCTCGATCGTGTCGAGGAGCATCGTCGAGTCGACCTCGCCGTCGAGGGCGTAACCGAAGGCGGCGTCGCCCTCGAGCTTGTTCACGGTGATGACCGCCCCGAGGCGGTCGACGACGATGGTCGTCACGTCGGCGACGACGTCCTCCGCGTACTCGAGCGGGCTCGCGACGACGTAGTCGGTGTAGCCGGAGATGTCCGCCACCAGCAGGACGCCGCGGTCCGCGGTCGAGGCCACGCTCAGGCTCCGACGATCTCGAGGATGTTCCCGTCGGGGTCCTTGAGCCAGGCCGCGCGAGTGTCGCCGATCGTCGCCACGCCGTCC
>DATBJE010000053.1:0-4412 GCA_036556565.1 Gaiellaceae bacterium | reverse complement strand
GACGAGGAACCCGCCGGCGAGGTCGTCGGCGAGCCACGGGTCGCCGCGGACGTCGACCTCGATCCCGCCGACGGCGTCCGCGTATGCGCGCGCGTGGTCGAGCTCGTCCTCCTCCGCCGCCAGCAGCAACATCGGCCAGGGGCTGAGGTCGAGCGGGACGGGGCCCTCCTCGCCGAGGGCGGCGTACCACGCGATCGCCTCGGCGAGGAGCTCGTTGATCCACGGAGCGGGCTGCGGGAAGAGGAAGCCGCCGTTGCGCCCGGAGGCGCCGGCGCCGATCCCGCCCCGGTCCAGGAGGACGACGTCGGCCCCGGACTCCGAGAGAGCGCGCGCCGCGGCGCAGCCGGCAATGCCGGCTCCGACGACGGCGACGTCCGCGGTTCCTAGGTCTCGGCCGACTCGGCGCTCCCCGCCCGGCGCTTGCGCCAGAACACCATCGCGCCGAGCGTGGCGGCGACGGCGGCGGTCGCGGCGGCGGCGATCTTCTTCTTGTTCTGGTTCTTCGGCTGCCGGCGAAGCTTCCACTTCGCAATGGGCTTGGCGACCATGTAGGTCGTGTAGCCGATCGCTGCCTTGCGCTTGTTTACCATCGGGCCTCCTTCCTGGTCTCGATTCAGGCGCTCGCGGGTGCCCGCTTGCGATTGGGTACGTGGATGGCGCGGCCGAGGGCGACGAGCCCGGCCTCCTTGATCGCCTCCGACAACGTCGGGTGGGCGGTCATGCCGTCGGCGATCGTCTCGACGGTCGCCTCCGCGTCGAGCGCGACGACGCCGACCTCGACGAGGTCGGTGACGTGCGGCCCGACCATCACGAGCCCGAGCTGCTCCCCGTACCGGGACTCGTGGATGGACTTGACCCAGCCGACGGTCTCGTTCTGCATCATGGCGCGGCCGTTGACCGAGAACGGGAACCTCCCCGTCACGACCTCGTCGCCGTACTGCTCGCGCGCCTCGCGCTCCGTGAGGCCCACGCCGGCGATCTCGGGATCCGTGTAGATCGGCCGCGGGACGCCGCGGTTGTCGACGACCGCGTCGTGCCCCATCGCGTTCTCCGCAGCCACCTCCCCCTCGCGGAAAGCCGTGTGCGCGAGCTGCCAGTAGCCGGCGCAGTCGCCGACGGCGTAGATGTGCGGGACCGTCGTGCGCCGACGCTCGTCGGCGGCGATCCCCTTCCTCGGATCGAGCTCGACGCCGATCTCCTCGAGGCCGAGGCCCTGCGTGACCGGGCCGCGCCCGGTGGCGACGAGCATGAGGTCGCACTCGACGACCTCGCTCCCGAAGCGCACGCGCAGCCCGTCTCCGGTGTCCTCGACCCCGTCGCACTGCGACTCGAGGTGGACGGCGATGCCGCGCTTGCGAAACTGCTTCAGGAGCTCCTTGGCCGCGTCCTCGTCCTCCATGGGGATGAGGGTCGGGAGCATCTCGACGATCGTCACCTCGGTGCCGAACCGCTGGAAGATCGAGGCGAACTCGCAGCCGATGATGCCGCCGCCGAGAATCACGAGCCGCTTCGGCACCTCCGTCTGGGCCAGGAGCCTTTCCGAGTCGACGCAGCGCGGCGAGTCGATCCCGTCGATCGGCGGCCGGAGCGGGTACGAGCCGGTGGCGACGATCGCGCTCCGGAAGGACACGTCCTCCCCGCCCTCGACGGCGATCGTGTTGGCGTCCTTGAAACGGCCGGTTCCGCGCACCCACTCGACGCCGTTCGCCTTGAAGAGCGTCGCGACGCCCGAGGTGAGCTTCTCGACGATGGCCGCCTTCCACTCGTTCGCCCGCGCGAAGTCGAGCTGGGGCGCGCCGACGCTCACGCCCAGCTTGGCGAAGGTCTCCTCCGCCTCCTTGATCGCGAACGCGGTCTGCACCCAGGCCTTCGTCGGGATGCACCCGATGCGAAGGCACGTGCCTCCGAGCTCCGGCTCCCTCTCGATGCAGACCGTCCTCGCGCCCAGCTGCGCCGCCCGGATCGCGGCCGTGTACCCCCCTGGGCCACCGCCGAGGACGACGACGTCACATTCCATGGTCCGGCCCTTCCCTTCGGGTTCGCCTTCTCCCCGCGATCCTATCCGCGCTCGCCCGGTCCGGCGCTCGAGGGCTCTTCGAACTCGTGCAAGGAGGTCTTAAAGACGGGAGGGCGGCCCCTGTGCCGCCCTCGCCGTGACCCGGGGTTCAGACCGGATTCGCCTCAGGTAACGGCCGCCGAGGCCGATCCGGCGATCCCTCGAACGGGTACGAGCGGTCAGAGCTCCTGCGAGAACTGAAGCCGGTTGCCGTCGAGGTCGAAGACGTCGAGGAGCCGGATCGTCCCGGGGATCTCGAGCACCGTGCCCACCTGGACGCCCGCCTCGCGGAGCCGGTCGGCCTCCGCCTTCACGTCCTCGACGTCGAGGGTGAGGATCGTCTCCGCCTCCTCCGGCTCGCCCTCGGCGAGCGCGACCTCGGCCCCGCCGCGGACGAGCCGGGCCCAGCGGTCGTCGTCATCGACGTAGGCCTCGTCGAACCCGAGCGTCTCCCGGTAGAAGGCAAGCGCCGCCTCCAGATCCCTGACGCGGTACCAGACGCTCACAGGCGTGCGCGCACTCAGAGCGCCAGGCCGGGCTCTTCCAGGAACTGCTTGACCGTGCGGAGGAACTCGGCTGCGGTGGCTCCGTCCACCGACCGGTGGTCGCAGGTGAGGGTCAGCTCCATCACCGGCCGTGCGACGAGCTCTCCGTCGAGCACGACGGCCCGCTCCTCGATCGCCCCGACCGCGAGGATCGCCGCCTGCGGCGGGTTGAGGACGGCGACGAAGCGGTCGACGCCGTACATGCCGAGGTTCGAGATCGTGAACGTGCCGCCCTCGAGGTCCTCCTGTCGCAGCGTTCCGGCGCGCGTGCGGGCGACGATGTCGGCGCGCTCGGCGGCGAGCCGGGGGATCGTCTTCGTCTCGCAGCTCCGGAGGACGGGGACGAGGAGCCCGTTCTCGACGGCGACGGCGATGCCGACGTTCGCGGTCGGCTGCAGGTGGATCTCCTCGCCGGCGAAGAGGGCGTTCACTGCCCGGTGCCGCATGAGGGCGACCGCGCAGACCTTCGTGAGGATGTCCGAGTAGGTGGGCCGCGTCTCGCCCTCGGCGACCCGCGCCACGAGCGCCTCGCGGAGACGGATCGCCGCGGTCATGTCGGCCGTCACCGCGATCTGGAACGCCGGCGCCTCCCACGCCTCCGTCATGCGCCGCGCGATCGCCTTCCGGATGCCCTTGAGCGGGACGACCTCGACCTCGCCGGCCGGGACGGGCGCGGCCCGGGCAGGAGAAGCCCCCGCCGCGGCGGTCGCGGCCCGCGGAGCGTGCTCGGCCCGCTCGACGTCCTCGGCGACGATGCGCCCCTCCGGCCCCGTGCCGGTGATCGCCGCGAGGTCGATGCCGCGCTCGCGCGCGATGCGACGGGCGAGCGGCGATGCCTTCACGCGGCCGCCGTCGGCGCTCGGAGCCGATTCCGCCGCGGAAGCCTCTGTCGCGGCCGGCTCCTCGGCCGCAGGCTCGGGCGCCCGCTCCGCCGGAGCGGCGTCGGGCTCGGGGGCGGCGACCTCGACCTTCTCGCCCTCCTCGCCGATGACCGCGATCGCCCTGCCGACCTCGATCTCGTCGCCCTCGCCGGCCAGGATCTTCAGGAGGACGCCCGAGGCGTCGGCCTCGACCTCCTGCGTCACCTTCTCGGTGTCGAGCTCGTAGAGAGGCTCGCCGCGCTCCACGCGCTGGCCCTCCGACTTCAGCCACCTCACGATCGTCCCCGACTCCATGCCCTGGCCGAGGCGCGGGAGGGTGACCTGGCTCGACACGGCGCCCGCCTAGCCCTTTCCGACCGTCCGCTTCACGGCGGCGAGGACGTCCTCCGCGTGCGGCACGACATACTCCTCCATCACCGGCGCGAAGGGGACGGGCGTGAAGGTCGCGCCCACGCGCTCGACCGGGGCGTCGAGGTAGTCGAAGGCCCCGTGCTGGACGAGGGCCGCAACCTCGGCGCCGAAGCCCATGCGGACGACCGCCTCGTGGGCGACCACGCAGCGGGTCGTCTTCCTCACGGACGCGACGATCGCCTCCTCGTCGAGTGGAAGGAGCGTGCGCGGGTCGACGACCTCGACGGAGATGCCGGCGTCCTCGGCCTCGTCTGCCGCCGTGAGCGCCTCGTGGACGAGCCGCCCCGTGGCGACGACGGTCACGTCCTCGCCCTCGCGGTGCACGCGGGCCTTCCCGAGGTCGATCCCGTCGATCTCGGCCGGGACCTCGCCCTTGACGTTGTAGAGCGTGCGGTGCTCGAAGAAGACGACCGGGTTGTCGTCGTAGATCGCCGTCCAGAGGAGGCCGCGGACGTCCTCGGGCGTCGACGCGAACACGACCTTGAGCCCGGGCACGTGCACGAACCAGGCCTCCACCTG
>DATBJE010000052.1:0-5487 GCA_036556565.1 Gaiellaceae bacterium | reverse complement strand
CCTACCGCGGCGTGCGCCGGCTCAGAACTCGGTTCAGAATGAGCCTCGCCCGGCGACTCAGCGCCTCATTGTGGATCGAGTTCTTACCTTCCCGCTCTACGTCGGAGGCTTCCTCGGGCCCTTCGGCGGCGCCATGCTCGTCGCCCTCATCCCCAACGTGGCCGACGACCTCGGCACCTCCCTCGCCTGGGTCGCCGCGGCGATCACCGCGTACATGGTCCCGTTCGCCGCCCTTCAGCTCGTCTCCGGGACGGTGGCGGAGCGCCTGGGGCCGCGCCGGGTGGTGCGTACCGCGTACGTCGCCTTCGGCGCGGCCGCGCTCGCCTGCGCCTTCGCACCGGAGATTTGGAGCTTCCTGGGCGCCCGCGCGCTCATGGGCGGCGCGAACGCCTTCCTCTCCCCCATCCTCCTCGCGGCGCTCGCGGAGGTCGTCGCCCCGGAGATCCTCGGGCGGAGCGTCGGCACGTTCGCGGCCGCCCAGACGGCCGGCCTCACCCTGGCACCCGTGCTCGGCGGCGCGCTCGGGGAGATCAGCTGGCGTCTCGCATTCGTCCTCGTCGCCGTCGTGGCGGCCGTGCTCGCGTTCCCACGGCAGTCGCTCCGCGCGGTCGAGCACAGGCCCGAGCCGGGCGCGTCCGCCCGGGCCCTCCTCAACCGCTGGATCTCGCTCCTCGGGACGACCGCGCTGCTCGGCTACCTCGGCTTCACCGCCATCGGGTTCGTGCTCGCCCTCGTCGCCGACGAGGAGTTCGGGCTCGGCTCGGCCGGGCGGGGGCTCCTCGTGGCCGGCTACGGCGTCGGCGGCATCGCCTTCGGACGCTACGCAGGGACCGTCGTCGACCGGCTCGGCCGGCCGGGGACGGCGTTCTTCGGCGCGCTCGGCTGCACCGCCGGCGTGCTCGGCCTCTACGTCGCGCCGACCGTCTGGAGCCTGGCCTTCGTCTACTTCCTCGTCGGGTGCGCGTCCGCGTTCGTCTGGGCCGGGCTCAACACGATCGTGGTCGAGTCCTTCGCCGCGAACCGCGCCGGGGCGACGTCGGCCTACAGCGCGTTCAAGTTCGCGGGGGTCGCGATCGCCCCGCTCGTCTACGTGCCCCTGTTCGACGCGGACACGCGGCTCCCGTTCCTGCTCGCGGCGGCGTTCTCCGCGCTCGTCGCAGCTCTCGTCCTCCCCTGGTTCTCGCGGTACCGATGAGGCGGCGCGTCGTCGTCCACGGGCACGTCCAGGGAGTCTTCTTCCGGGACACGACCCGTCGCCTCGCCCTCGAGCACGGCGTGGCCGGCTGGGCCCGCAACACGTGGGAGGGCACGGTCGAGGCCGTCTTCGAGGGCGAGCCGGAGGCCGTCGAGCGCCTCGTCGCCTTCGTCCGCAAAGGCCCACCCGGGGCGTTCGTCGAGCACGTGGAGGTCTTCGAGGAGCCCGAGGAAGGTCTCCGGGGATTCGCTGTCCTCTGAGCTGCGGAACTTTCTCGCCTCGGGAGGCGTAGAAGGCGCGAGAGGAGGATTCGAATGAAGCGACTGCTGATTGCGCTCGTCACGGTGTTCGCGCTCGCCCAGGCCGGCGCGGCGGCGGCGGGATGCTGGGCGACCGCAGGGCTCGGCCCGCCTCCGGACGGCGTCGAGCCCGGAGCGACCTGGAACGCCCGCGTCACGGTGCTCCAGCACGGCGTCACCCCGCTCCCGAACGCGGCCACGGCCCGGCCGACGGTCACGATCGTGAACGAGGGGACGAAGGCACGGAAGACGTTCATGGCGCGGAAGACGGACGACCCGACGGTCTTCGTCGCCCGCGTCGTCTTCCCGACCGCGGGGAGCTGGCGCTACGAGGTCTACGACGACTTCTCGAGCTGGGACGGCGAGCCCGCCCCGTGCGCGCAGACGCACACGTTCGCTGCGGTGTCGATCGGCGGCCCCGGCGGCGGGGCGAACGGGCAGCCTCCGACGGTGAGCCCCGTCGCGGCGTCCGAATCGACCGGCGCGGGCTTCCCCGTGTGGCCGATCGTCGCCGGCGTGCTCGGCGCGCTCGCCGCCGTCGCCCTCTCGGCCGGTCTCGTCCGACGGCGCCGGGAGGCCCCCGAGCACTAGACGGGGATTCGCCGGACGAGCGCCGCGCCCGCAAGAGGCAGCGCGGCCGCGAGCCCGAAGGCCACTCCCCACGACGAGCCGTCGACGAGCACGGCGAACGCGGGCGGCACCACACCCGACGAGACGGCGAGAGACGTCTGCTGGAAGCCGAGCGCGGCGCCCGCGCGGGCGCGCCCGGCGAGCTCCGCCGCGGCCGTGAACGAGAGCCCGTTCCAGGACTGGGAGAGGGCTCCGGCGACGAGGAAGGCCGGGAGCAGGAGCGCGAGGGGCGCAGCGGTGAGCAGCGCGCTCACGAGCAGCGCGACCGAGAGCCCACAGGCGAGCTTGAGGAGGGGCACGATCCGCGAGCCGACCCGGTCCGACCAGCACCCGACGATGATGCGAAGCGCGGCACCGCAGACCTGCATGGCGGCGAAGAGGCCTGCCGCGACGGCGGTCGAGAGGCCCCTGGCCCCGTGGAGGAAGAGCACCGTGAAGGCCATGATGCTGATCTGGGCGGCGACGATCAGCCCGCTTCCCACGGCCAGCCGCCACATGCGGGAGTCGCGAAGCGGATGGGTGACGTCGCCGAGGGCCTCCTCCTCGGCGAAAGGCGCTTCACGCAGCCCGACCGCGCCCGCGACGGCGGTGACGAGGCATGCGCCCGCGAGCGCGAGCAGCCCGGCTTCCGTCCCGCCCGCGCCTGCGATCGGCGGCAGCGCGAGGGCCGCGGCGGCTCCGCCCAGCGGCAGCGCCGTCTGCCGGATCCCGAGCGCAAAGCCTCGATCCTCGGCCGAGAACCACCCCATGACGGCGCGGCCGCTGGCGGCGTTCACGCTGGCGCCGGCGCCGCCCGCGACGAGAAGGAGGACGACGAGCGCGACGTAGCCCCCCGCGAACGCGGCCGCGGCGAGCGCGGCGCTCGCGGCGACGAGGCCCGTGGCCAGGACGGAGCGCTCGCCGACGCGGTCCGTCAGGAGGCCCCACGGCAGCAGCGTCAGGACCGAGCCGAGGCTGAACGCCGCGAGGACGACGCCGACCTCGGCGAGCGTCAGGCCGTACTCGGCCCGCAGCGCGGGCGCGAGGACCGGGATGCCGAGGAACGCAGCCGAGTAGCTCGCCTGCGCGGCCGTCCCGAGCGCGAGAACCGTCCAGCGGTAGCGGCTCACGCCGCGACCCTAGCCGCCACCACCGGCTCCAAGGGCCATGCCCGGGGTCAGACCCCGGCCGTGTCCGAAATGGACGCCTTCCGGAGCCCGAACCCGCGGATCACGCGCCCCGGGGCTCGGGAGCCTTAGGCGAAGCCACGGCCGTGACGGCCATGTCAGGGGTCAGACCCCGGCCGTGGCCGCTAAGGACGGGCCGCGGGCTGAGGTCAGCCGCAGCAGCCTTCCTTGTAGCGGCAGGCGAGGCAGTGCCAGCTGGCCTTCGTCCAGATCATCTCGGCGCCGCAGCGCGGACAGAGCGCATCCTCGTCGGCGCCCTGCGGGCGGCACGCGTCGGCCTCCGCCCGGGCCGCGGCCTCCTTCGCTACTCCCACTCGATCGTCGCCGGCGGCTTGGAGGAAAGGTCGAGCGCGACGCGGTTGACGCCGGGAATCTCGTTGATGATGCGGCTGGAGATCGTCTCGAGCAGGTCGTGGGGCAGCCGGGCCCAGTCGGCGGTCATGGCGTCCTCCGACGTGACCGCGCGGATGACGATCGGGTAGGCGTACGTCCGCTCGTCCCCCTGGACGCCCACCGACCGCACCGCCGGCAGCACCGCGAAGCACTGCCAGAGGTCCCGGTAGAGCCCGGCCCGACGCACCTCCTCGAGGAGGATCGCGTCGGCCTCGCGGAGGATCGCGAGCCGCTCCTCGGTCACCTCGCCGATGATCCGGATCGCGAGGCCCGGCCCGGGGAACGGGTGCCGCCAGACCATCGCCTCGGGGAGGCCGAGCTCCTCGCCGACGCGGCGCACCTCGTCCTTGAACAGCATCCGGAGCGGCTCGACGAGCTCGAGGTCCATGCGCTCTGGAAGCCCGCCGACGTTGTGGTGGGACTTGATCGTCGCCGCGACGCCGTCGCCAGAGCCACCCGACTCGATCACGTCCGAGTAGAGCGTGCCCTGGACGAGGAAGCGGACGCTGCCGAGCTTCGCCGCCTCCTCCTCGAACACCCGGATGAACTCCTCCCCGATGGCCTTCCGCTTCGTCTCCGGATCCTCCACGCCGGCCAGCCGGGCGAGGAAGCGCTCGCGCGCGTCGACGTGAACGAGCGGGACGTGGAAGTGCCGGCCGAACGTCTCGACGACCTGCGCCGCCTCGTCCTTGCGTAGGAGGCCGTGGTCGACGAAGACGCAGGTGAGCTGCTCACCGACAGCCTTGTGGACGAGCAGCGCCGCGACCGCCGAGTCCACGCCGCCGGACAGCGCGCACAGCACCCGCTCGCGGCCCACCTGGGCGCGGATCCGGGCCGTCTCCTCCTCGATGACCGCGACGGCGGTCCAGGCCGGCGGCGCGTCCGCCACCCGGTAGAGGAACGTCTTCAGCACGTCCATCCCGTGCTCGGTGTGCACGACCTCCGGGTGGAACTGGACGCCGTAGAGCCGCCGCTCGCCGTCCTCGAACGCCGCAATCGGCGTGGAGGGCGAGCCCGCGGTGACGCGCGCGCCGGTCGGGGGCGCGGTCACGGAGTCGCGGTGGCTCATCCACGCGACGAGCTCCTGCGGCAGGCCCGCGAAGAGCTCGCCGTCGGTCTCGACGTGGACGTCGGTCCGCCCGAACTCGGAGGCCCCGGTGCGCTCGACCGCCCCGCCGAGCTCGAGCGCCAGGAGCTGCATCCCGTAGCAGATGCCGAGAACCGGGACGCCGAGCTCGAACAGGCCTGGATCGACGGTCGGCGCTCCCTCCGCGTAGACCGACGCGGGCCCGCCGGAGAGGATGAGCGCCAGCGGGCGGCGTGCCGCGATTGCCTGCGGCGACGCCGTGTGGTGCACGAGCTCCGAGTACACGCGGCACTCGCGGACCCGTCGCGCGATCAGCTGCGAGTACTGGCCGCCGAGGTCGACGACGAGCACGGGGCGCTCCTCCGCCGCCGGCTCCTCGACGGGGAGGGGGACGACCTCGCCCACTAGTGCTTCTCCAGGTGGAGCACTAACGTCCCGGCCCGTAGTTCGGGGCTTCCTTCACGATGGAGACGTCGTGCGGGTGGCTCTCGCGCTGGCCGGCGGCCGTCACGCGGACGAAGCGCGCCTGCTTCAGCTCCTCGATCGTGGCGGCACCGCAGTACCCCATCGCCTGTCGCAGCCCGCCGACGAGCTGGTGGACGACGTTCGCGAGCGGCCCCTTGTAGCTCACGCGGCCCTCGATCCCCTCCGGGACGAGCTTCCCGACCTCCTCGACGTCCTGCTGGAAGTACCGGTCGCTCGAATGGCGCGCGCGCA
>DATBJE010000051.1:0-1761 GCA_036556565.1 Gaiellaceae bacterium | reverse complement strand
GTCGCCTGCCACGCGTCGGCGTCGTCGGCGGTGGAGGCGACGTAGAGCTCGACCCCCGACTCGTAGAGCGAGAAGCGCGCGAGCGGCATGTAGTTCTCCCAGCAGATGAGCCCGCCGAGACGGCCGAACCCGGTCTCGATCGCCCTGAGCCCCCGGCCGTCGCCCTGGCCCCAGACGAGGCGCTCGTGGTTCGTCGGGACGAGCTTGCGGTGGTGGAGCGCGAGCGTGCCCTCCGGGTCGTGGTAGAGGAGCGTGTTGTAGAGCGTCCCCGGCCGCTCCGGGTCGATCTCGGTCACGCCGGTCACGAGCCAGACGCCGTGCTCGCGCGCGATCTCGCCGAGGCGGTCGGCCGCCGGGCCGGGCACCTCGACCGACTCCTCGGCGAGACGGGCGAAGGCCGCCTTTGCGCGTGCGTCGGCCCAGCCCGCGAGAAACCGAGCCCACGCCGAGGACGGATAGGCGGGGATGAACGCCTCCGGAAAGACGACGAGCTCCGCGCCCGCTCCGGCCGCCTCGCGGGTGACCTCGTCCAAGCGCGCGAGGCTCGCCTCCCGGTCGAGGACGACGGGCTCGATCTGAGCGCACGCGACGGTGACGGAACGACGCACGGGGCGGGTTCTATCGGAAAAGTGCGCACTTTGCGGATTCTTCGCCCGTTCGCAGCTTGACCGTCTCGGCCGAGGCTCTGTACGCTCGCGCCTGCCAGATCCGGTAAGCCCTCGGGCTCGCCGGATTTGGCGCTTTAAGGAACCGGTTCCGTCCGACCGCCCCTCTACTGTTTGTCGGCCCATGACCGGGAGTCTTGTCATCCTCGTCTTCCTCACCGCCGCGCTGGCGCTCGCGGCCGTCTGGCTCGTCCGTGTCCTCCGCGCCGAGCTCGCCGGGCTTCGCGCCGCGAGCGCCGACGAGCTCGCCGGGCGCAACGCCGACATCGACCGCCGCCTCGCGGGCATGACGGAGACGATGGACCGGCGCTTCGGCGAGCTCGACACGAAGGTCGACCGCCGGCTCGGCGAGATGGACGTCAAGGTCGACCGTCGCCTCGAGGGGATGACGGAGACCTCGGAGCGCATGCACGCGGGCCTCGGCAAGGTCGGCGAGACGACCGCGCAGATGAACGAGCGCCTGAAGGGCCTCGAGCGCTTCGAGCAGATGCTGCGCCCGCCCAAGGCACGCGGCGGCGTCGGCGAGCTCATGCTCAAGCAGCTCCTCGCGGACGTGCTCCCGGCCGATAAGTTCGCGCTCCAGCACGGCTTCACGAGCGGTGAGCGGGTGGACGCGGTCATCAAGCTCGACGGCGCGCTCGTCCCCGTCGACGCGAAGTTCCCGCTGGACAACTTCCAGCGGTTCACCGAGGCGAGCGACGAGATCACGCGCGAGCTCCACGCCAAGGCGTTCGCCCGCGACGTGAAGGGCCACATCGACGCCATCGCCGAGAAGTACATCCGCCCCGAGGAGGGCACCTACGAGTTCGCGTTCATGTACCTCCCCGTCGAGGGCGTCTACTACGAGCTCGTCTGCAACCGCATCGGCGGCGACGCGAACCCCGTCGAGCACGCGCAGAAGCGGAAGGTCTTCCCGGTCTCCCCGAACACCTTCTACAGCTACCTGCTCACGCTGGCCCAGGGCTTCAAGGGCCTGCAGATCGAGGAGCACGCGCGCGAGGTCATGACCTACGTGGCCGACCTCGATCGCGACCTCGAGAAGTTCAGGGTCGACTTCGAGCTCGTCGGCAAGCACCTCGGCAACGCCCAGACGAAG
>DATBJE010000050.1:0-3321 GCA_036556565.1 Gaiellaceae bacterium | reverse complement strand
GGTGGTCGAGAACCGGCGGCGTCTGTGCGCGGCGGCCGGGGTCGTGCCCGAGCAGGCGACGATGGCCTGGCAGGTGCACGGCGCCGACGTCGTCCGTGCCGACGGCCGCGGGATCGTCCGGCCGGGGACGGTCAACGTGCGCTGCGACGGCCTCTGGACGGACAACCCCGAGCTCCCGGTCATGCTCCTGACGGCGGACTGCCTGCCCGTGGCCCTCGCGCGGCTGGACGGCCCGCCCGCGGTGGCCGCGCTCCACGTCGGGTGGCGCGGGCTCCTGGCGGGGATCATCGAGGAGGCGGCGACCGTCCTCGGAGAGGGCCCGCTCGCCGCCGCGGTCGGCCCGGGAATCGGCGCCTGCTGCTTCGAGGTCGGGGACGAGGTCGCGCAGCCGTTCCGGCAGCGCTACGGCGACGACGTCCTCACCGGCCGCCATCTCGACCTCCAGGAGGCCGCGGCGCGGGCGCTCGCCGCGGTCGGCTGCGAGACGGTCGAGCGGGTCGGCCTCTGCACGTCCTGCGAGGAGGCGCTCTTCTTCTCGCACCGCCGCGACCGGGGCGTCACGGGGCGCCAGGGGATCGTTGCCGCTGTCCGCTGACACCGTGCGGGTGAACTACGAGCGGATCCGGGACGAGGTCGGGCCCGGCGTCACCGTGGTCGCGGCGACGAAGTACGTCTCCGTCGACGAGCTCGGGGTGCTCGCCGAGGCGGGGGTGGAGGTCGTCGGGGAGAACCGGCTCCAGGACCTGGCCGCGAAGCACGCGCGCTACGGCGGGAGGTTCCGGTGGCACTTCATCGGCCACCTCCAGTCGCGCAAGGCCCGCGACGTCTCCGACCTCTGCGAGCTCTGCCACTCGCTCTCGAGTCTCTCGGCCGCCCGGCGACTCACGATCCCTGCTCTCGTCGAGGTCAACCTCGCCGGCGAGGAGTCGAAGTCGGGGGTCGCGCCGGCCGAGCTGGGGCCCTTTCTGGCCGAGGCTCGAGAGCTGGGAGTCGACGTCCGCGGCCTGATGACGATGCCGCCGCTCGCCCCTGATCCGGAGGCGTCGCGGCCCTACTTCCGCGCCCTGCGCGAGCTCTCCGCGGAGCACGACCTGCCCGAGCTCTCGATGGGAACGTCCCAGGACTACCGGGTGGCCGCCGAGGAGGGAGCGACGCTGGTTCGGGTCGGCTCCGTTCTGTACGGCCGGTAGTATCGTTCGGCGTCAAATGGGAGTGGGGAACGTGTGGAGCCGCGCCCTCGTCTATTTCGGCATCGTCGAGGAGGACGAGTACTGGGACGAGGAGGCCTACGCCGCCGAGGAGGAGCTCGAGCGGTCGTACAGCGACCGGCCAAACGTGCGCCGGCTGAACCCGCGCGGACGGAAGCGGGACGAGTTCGAGGACTGGTCCGAGCCCGACGTCCAGGCGGAGACCGCCGTCGCCACGGCCCCGCCGCCCACTCGGAGCTCCCGCGGACGCGCCCCGCTCGAGGCCGTCGCGGCCGCGTCCGTGCGCGTCCATCTCGTCGTCCCCCGGAGCTTCAACGACGCGCAGTCGATCGCCGACAAGTTCAAGGACTCGGTGCCCGTCATCGTCAACCTCCAGGGCACCGACGCGGAGCTCTCGAAGCGCCTCATCGACTTTTCGAGCGGCCTCACCTACGCGCTCGGCGGGAGCATGCAGCGGGTGGCGGACAAGGTCTTCCTGCTGACCCCTCGCAACGTCGAGGTCTCCGCCGAGGAACGCGCGCGGCTCATCGACCGCGGCTTCTTCAACCAGTCATAGGCATCGGCCGCACGGAGCGGTAGGTTTCTGCCGATGCTGGTGGCAGACATCGTCGAGACGATCCGCAGCTTCGTCAACGTGCTGTTCCTCGTCTACATCATCTGCATCCTCGCCTACATCATCACGTCCTGGATCCCGATTCCGTACAACACGACGCTGAACCGGATCCAGCGGTTCCTCTACGACGTCGTCGACCCGTACCTGCGCCTCTTCCGCAGGTTCATCCCCCAGGTCAACCTGGGCGGGCTCGGGCTCGACCTCTCGCCGATCCTCGCCATCCTCACGCTCTACATCGTCCAACGGCTGGTGAACGCGGGCCTCGAGTCGCTCTGAGCCGCCGGCGCGAAGCGCCGAGGCGTCCGAAGTGCCGTCCCGGACGGCCATGTCCGGGGTCAGACCCCGGCCGTGTCCCTTTGGGACGCCACGAGCTCGAGCGATCTCCGTGGATACCAGGCTGAACGCGCCGACCGCCAGCCGCGTGACCACCCCGGTCTCACGGCCACTGAGGCCATGTCTGGGGTCAGACCCCGGCCGTGGCCCCGACAGGCAGGGGACCGCGGGTGGGCGGCGAAGAACGGGACCCCATGTCGATCACCCCTGTCGAGATTCGGCACGCCAAGCTGGGCCGCAGGCCGCTCGGGTACGACCGCGACGCGGCCGACCAGCTGCTCGCCGACGTCGCCACGAGCTTCGAAGACGTGTGGCGGGAGCGGGCCGACCTGCGCGACGAGATCGAGCGCCTCGAGAGCGAGCTGCAGCGCCAGCGCGAGATCGAGGAGGCGCTCCGGAACACACTCCTGTCCGCCGAGCGGATGGCGGACGAGCTGCGGGCGCGGGCCCACCAGGAGGCCGACCTGATCGTCGAGGAGGCCCGGGCGAAGGCCCGCGACATCGCCTCGTCGGCGGAGTCGGAGCAGGAGCGCCTGCGGGCCGAGATCCGGCGCCTGCGAGGGGTCGAGACCGACGTCCGGGCCGAGTTCCGAGCCTTCCTCGTGTCCGCGCTCGAGCGCCTCGGGAGCGATTCCGCGGAGACGCGGGACGAGCCCGGGCGAGGGCGTCACCAGGCCGCCTGACGACCGTCTGATCACCGTCTGGGGCCCAAGGTCCGGCGGATATACTCGGTCGGTGGACACCGAGCATTTCCGGAAGGTGCTGCTCGACGAGCGCGAGCGCCTGAACGTCACCGTCGAGCACCTGCACGAGGCCAACTCGGGGTCGCTCGAGGACGAGACGGAGGAGGAGACGTACGACAACCACCTCGCCGACTCCGCGACCGCGACGCTGAACCGGGAGATCGACTACACGCTCGAGGAGAACTCGGAGAACGTGCTCCACTCGATCGACGACGCGCTCGGCAGGATCGCCGCGGGGACGTTCGGGACGTGCGCGCGCTGCGGCCGCCCGATCTCCGTCGACCGGCTCGAGGCCATTCCCTACGCGACGAGGTGTATCGACTGCCAGCGTCTCGCCGAGAGGGGCTAGTCAACCCGTCGGCGAGGCTGATCGACGTTCGCGTCGGATCGGCCACGGACGGACGCGTGCCGATCTCGATGGTCG
>DATBJE010000049.1:0-3080 GCA_036556565.1 Gaiellaceae bacterium | reverse complement strand
AGTCCGTCCGAAGTGGCTCTCTATCATTCGGTGCTGCGACCGAACGGGGCGCAGCACGAGATCGTCGAATCGGTTGCTCTGCGGGCTTGAGACCAGGAGGTTGACGTCGTGACCGACTCCCAACGCGACCAGGCGCTGGACGCCGCGCTCAGCCAGATCGAGCGGCAGTACGGCAAGGGCTCGGTCATGAAGATGAACGACCAGGCGCAGATCGCCATCCCGTCGATCTCCACGGGGGCGCTCTCGCTCGACCTCGCTCTCGGGATCGGAGGCCTCCCGCGCGGCCGCATCGTCGAGATCTTCGGCCCCGAGTCCTCGGGCAAGACGACGCTCGTCTACCACGTCATCGCGGAGGCGCAGCGCCGCGGCGGCATCTGCGCCTTCATCGACGCCGAGCACGCGATGGACCCCGCGTACGCCAAGCGCATCGGCGTGTCCATCGACGACCTTCTCGTCTCCCAGCCCGACAACGGCGAGCAAGCGCTCGAGATCGCGGAGCTCCTCATCCGCAGCGGCGCGCTCGACGTCGTCGCCGTCGACTCCGTCGCGGCGCTCACGCCCAAGGCGGAGATCGAAGGGGAGATGGGCGACAGCCATGTCGGCCTCCAGGCGCGGCTCATGAGCCAGGCGCTGCGGAAGCTCGCCGGCACGCTCAACCGCACCGGCACCGTCGCGCTCTTCACGAACCAGCTCCGCGAGAAGATCGGCGTCATGTTCGGCAGCCCGGAGACGACGCCCGGCGGCCGGGCGCTCAAGTTCTACTCGTCCGTGCGGCTCGACATCCGCCGCATCGAGACCCTCAAGGAGGGCGTCGAGGCGATCGGGAACCGCGTCCGCGTCAAGGTCGTCAAGAACAAGGTCGCCCCGCCGTTCAAGCAGGCCGAGTTCGACGTCATCTACGGGGAGGGCATCTCGTGGGACGGCACCGTCCTCGACGTCGCCCTCGAGCGGAAGATCGTCCAGAAGTCGGGGTCGTACTTCAGCTTCGGCGACGAGCGGCTCGGCCAGGGGCGCCAGAACGCGACCGCCTTCCTCCGCGAGCACCCCGACGTGGCCGACCAGATCGTCCGCGGGATCCAGACCCAGCTCGGCGACGAGGTGGTCGCCTCCTCCCGGCTCCTGCCGGTGGGCGACGGCGGCCCGCCCGCCGACGGGGACGCCGAGGAGAGCCCCGCCGAGGCCGCCGCGACGGCCGGCTAGCCCGGATCGGGGGCGGCGACGGGCGCCGAGCCGAGACTCACGGCCGTCCGCCGAGTTCGCCCCGGCCACGTCGAGCTCGAGGTCGACGGGAGGCCCTGGCGCGTCGTCCCGGACGACGTGCTCGTCCGCTGTGGCCTGGCGCCGGATGTCGCGCTCGACCGCCAACGCCTGCGGGAGATCCGCCGCGAGCTCCTCCGAGCGGATGCCCTCGGGACCGCCGTGCGCGTGCTCGCGCGCCGGGACGTCTCCGAGCGGCGGCTCCGTGAGCGCCTGGCGTCCCGCGGCGTCCACGCCGATGCCGCCGAGAGCGCCGTCGCGGCGCTCGCGTCGGCCGGCGCCGTCGACGACGCACGCCTCGCCCACGCGCGCGCGACCTCGCTCAGCGAGCGCGGCTGGGGCGACGCCGCCATCGGTGCGCGCCTCGAGCAGGAGGGTCTCTCCCCGGAGCTCGTCACCGGCGCGCTCGCCGCGCTGCCGCCCGAAAGCAGCCGGGCGGCGGGGATTGCCGCCCGCGCGCCCGACCTCGGCGCGGCCTGGCGGCGGCTTGCCCGGCGCGGCTTTTCCCCCGAGGCGATCGAGGATGCGCTCGGCCCGCTGGACGAGGGCGCCTGAGCGCGGCTACCATACCGGCACATTCCGCAAGAAATGCCTGCAACTGGAACGGCTTAGGCCGAATCGGACTCGACAGAACGACGCTCACCCCATGACCCGACACCTGACGCGCAGCACCACGGGCGAGGAGGCGACCTCGGGCGGATAGCTGACCCGCCGACGAGGCGCGGCTGCGCGCGCCGATTCACCGAACAGCCGTTCCTACGGGCTCGACCACGTAGGAGCGAGCAATGGGACTATCGATCGGGCTGCTGATCCTCGGCGTCGTCGTTGGACTGATCGGTGGCGCGATCGTCGGCACGCGGACGCACCTCTCCCGGCGAGCGGCTGCGTCGGAGGAAGAGCGCAAGCGCCTGACGGCGGACGCCGAGCGGGCGGCGGAGGCCATCCGCCGCGAGGCTCAGGTGGAGGCCCGCGAGCAGGCGCTCAAGCTGCGCGCCGACGTCGAGCAGGAGATCAAGGACAAGAACACGGAGGTCCTCAAGATCGAGGAGCGCGTCCTCGGCAAGGAGGAGGACATCGACCGCAAGCTCACGGAGCTCGAGCGGCGCGAGCAGGGTCTCGCCGACCGCGAGACGCACCTGAAGCTCCTGCAAGAGGAGCTCAAGGTGGCCAGGGGCGCCCAGCTCCAGGAGCTCGAGCGGACGTCGGGGCTGACCGTCGAGGAGGCGAAGAGGCAGATCCTCGCGCAGTCGGAGGAGCTCGTCCGCCACGACCTCGGGCGCATGGTGCGCCAGCTGGAGGAGGAGGCGCGCACGGATGCGAAGCGGCGCGCGCGCAACCTCGTGGCCGACGCGCTCCAGCGCGTCGCGGCGAGCCACGCCGCCGAGACGACGGTCTCCCTCGTCGAGCTCCCGTCCGACGACATGAAGGGCCGCATCATCGGGAGGGAGGGGCGCAACATCCGCGCGCTCGAGAACCTGACAGGGGTCGACTTCATCATCGACGACACGCCCCAGGCGGTCGTCCTGTCGTCGTTCGACGGCGTCCGCCGCGAGGTGGCCAAGATGACGCTCGCGAAGCTCGTCGAGGACGGGCGCATCCACCCGTCGCGGATCGAGGAGATGTACTACACCTCGAAGGCCGAGATCGAGGACCACATCCGCCAGGCCGGCGAGCAGGCCGTGTTCGAGGCGAACTGCGGCAAGATGCACGAGGAGCTGGTCACGGTCCTCGGCCGCCTGCGCTACCGGACGAGCTACGGCCAGAACATCCTCAAGCACTCGCTCGAGTGCTCGCACCTCGCCGGCATCATGGCCGCCGAGCTC
>DATBJE010000048.1:0-10300 GCA_036556565.1 Gaiellaceae bacterium | reverse complement strand
TGGAAGGCGACGAAGGCGCACGAGGACACGTCCTGGGAATCGCCGTGGGGGCTCGGCCGCCCGGGCTGGCACATCGAGTGCTCGGCCATGGCCGAGAAGCTCCTCGGGCCCGTGTTCGAGATCCACGGCGGCGGGCTCGACCTCCGCTTCCCCCACCACGAGAACGAGCTCGCCCAGTCTCGCGGGGCCGGCCGCGAGTTCGCGCAGCTCTGGGCGCACAACGGGATGCTCGAGGTGGCCGAGGAGAAGATGGCGAAGTCGGTCGGGAACGTCGTCTCGCTCCGGGAGGTCCTGGACGCCTACGGGCCGGAGGCGATCCTCGTCTTCTTCCTGACGGCCCACTACCGCAGCCCGCTCGAGTACTCCGACGAGGCGATGGAGGCGGCGCGGACGCAGGCGGGGGAGTTCCGCACGGCCTTCCGCGTGGTCGGGGGCTCGGGCGAAGCCGTACCGTCGTGGGACGAGTTCGCCGCCGCGCTCGACGACGACTTCAACACGCCGCTCGCGCTCTCGATCCTTCACGCCTGGCGTTCCGCAGGCGAGCGGGAGCTGCTCGGGCGCGGCCTCGCGGTCTTCGGCCTCGGCGTCGAGGAGGCTGGCGAGGCTCCGGCCGAGGTCGTCGGCCTCGCCGAGGAGCGCCAGGAGGCGCGTTCGGCGGGCGACTTCGGGCGCGCCGACGAGCTGCGCGCCGAGATCGACCGGCTCGGCTGGGAGGTGCAGGACGTGCCCGGCGGCTACCGGCTCGTTCCCAGGGCGTGACGCGGGAGCTGGTCTACGGGCGCCGCCCGGTGCGCGAGGTCGTCCGCGCCGGGAGGCGCGCGATCCTCGAGCTCCTGGTCACCGAGCGGGCGGTGAAGGCGGAGCCGTGGCTCCGGGAGGTGCCCGGCTTGCGCCTCCAGGTCGTCCCCGAGCGGCGTCTCAACGAGGCGGCCGAGACGATGGACCACCAGGGCGTCGTCGCGTTCTGCGAGCCGTATCGCTATGTCGACGCGCACGAGATCGCCGGCGGCGAGCGCCCGCTCGTGGTCTGCCTCGACCAGGTCACCGACCCGCACAACCTCGGGGCGGTCTGCAGGAGCGCGGAGGGAGCAGGCGCCGGCGGCGTCGTCGTCCTCGAGCGGAACGCCGCGCGCGTGACCCCCGCGGTCTGCAAGGCCTCCGCGGGCGCCGTCGAGCACCTGCCGGTCGGCGTCGTGGTCAACCTCGCCCGGTACCTCGAGGAGATCAAGGGACCGCAGCTCTGGGTCTGGGCCGCGGAGCGCGAGGCTGAGACTTCGGTCTGGTCGGCCGACCTCGCGCTGGGTGCCGCGCTCGTCTTCGGCGCCGAGGGACGCGGCCTGCGGCCGGGGGTCCGCCGCGCCTGCGACGACGCCTTCGCGATCCCGCTGGCCGGCGAGATCGAGTCCCTGAACGTCAGCGTCGCCGCCGGGGTCGCGCTCTTCGAGGCAGCCAGGCAGCGGGGCCGCTAGGCATCCTTCGGGAGGTGCTCTACCTCTTCGACGGCTACAACATCCTCCACGCGGGCGACTTCGCCGACCGGCGCGCCCTGGTGGACGCGCTCGCGAGCTTCGTCGCCGTGCGCGGCGCGCGCGGCATCGTCGTCTTCGACGGCGTCGGCGAGGACGGCACCTACGGCGCGCTCGAGGTTCGCTTCGCCTCGCCGGCCGACCCCGTCATCGAGCGCCTGGCCGCGGAGCACCGGGCGGTGGACGAGGTCTGGGTCGTCTCCTCCGACGCCGCCGTCCGTGGAACGGCGGGGCAGGAGACCCGGCGCGTCACGTCGAATGCCTTCCTGCGCGAGCTCGCCGCCGAGCGGGGAGCGGCGCCGCCGTCCGAGACGGGGCGCTCGAGAGTCGAGGACGCCCTCGATCCCGAGGTCCGGGAGCGGCTCGAGCGTTTTCGCCGGAGCCGTTGAACTTTCCGGGGCACCTTGCTACGATCGAGACCTCAACCTGAGGGTTAGGGTTTAGCGGAGAGGCCCGCACGGCTCTCCTCCAAGCCGCGATCGAGGAGGAAACTGGTGGCCCGCCGTCAGCTCGCACCAGCCCGGACCGCGCAGGAACGCAGCCAGCGAGAGCTCGAGGATCTCCAGCTCGTGATCCGCGCGCGGAACGGGGACGACGTCGCCATGGACGGGCTCATCCGCCGCTACACCGGCTTCGTCCGGCTGAAGGCGAGCTCGTACTTCATCGCCGGCGGCGAGGGCGACGACCTGATCCAGGAGGGGCTCATCGGCCTCTATAAGGCGGTGCGGGACTTCCGGGCCGACAAGGAGACGTCGTTCCGAAGCTTTGCCGAGCTCTGCATCACCCGCCAGATCATCACGGCGATCAAGACCGCGACTCGCTTCAAGCACGCGCCCCTGAACACGTACGTCTCCTTCAGCCAGACACCCGCGGGCCAGGACGACGGCGAGTGCACGCTCGGCGACGCGCTGCCGGGCCCCGGGGTCAACGACCCGGCCGTGTGCGTCATCTCGACCGAGGAGCTCCAGAGCCTCGTGTTCTGCCTGGGAACCGGGCTCTCGCCGCTCGAGTCGGACGCCCTCCGCCTCTACCTCGAGGGCAACTCGTACGAGGAGATGGCCGAGGAGCTCGGGTGCGACACGAAGACGATCGACAACGCGCTCCAGCGCGTGAAGCGCAAGGTGCTCCAGCACCAGAGCGGCCGCCAGGTCCTCGACTGACGCGGCGCTACGATTCGTCCCGTGCCGGAGTAGCTCAGCTGGTAGAGCAACGGATTTGTAATCCGTAGGTCGTGGGTTCGAGTCCCGCCTCCGGCTCTCGGCTTAGAACTCGAATCGAAATGGAAGCCTTGTGCCGCCCCGGCGCCCTGGGCGGCGCGATGCGGCGTCCTCGGTCGCGCCCGTATTCTCGAATACGAGCGCTCCCTGCGTCCTTGCCTCGCACTCGCCCCTGACGCCGCGTCGACGAAGCGTCATTCCGATTCGAGTTCCTAGGAATGACTCCCTGCGGGCACTCGTTTAACCGGGTGCCATGAGAACGATCGAAGACATCAGAGACGAGCTCGAGCGTGCCGTGAAGCGGCGCGCCGAGCTCTGGAACGAGCTCGGCGACGGCGTCGACCCGGCCAAGTCGGCCGAGGCAGCCGGGCTCTCCCGCGAGATCGACGACCTGTGGGCCGAGGTGCGCGCTCTCAAGGCGCACGCCCGTTTCGGCCCCTCCGACGCCATCCGCGCCCGCGCGCGGGCCGAAGAGCGGCTCGAGCGCGACTCGCGGAGACTCGAGAAGGCCGCCTAAGCGGCCTTCTCCTCCGGCGCGGCGGAGGCGGTGACGTGGTCGGCCGCCAGCGGCATCAGGAGGCCGCACCGAGTGCAGATGACCATGATCGCCTCGATGGAGCCCTTCGCGGCGTTGCTCGAGCCGATCGTGCAGAGCTGCTGGCCCACGCCGAGGCGGTCCACCGCCTTGCAGAGGGGACAGGAGACCGCGTAGCGCGCCAGATGAGCCTCGACGGCGGCCACGTCGACGCCGACAGCCGCAGATTTCGCCATGCTTTCGACCGTAGCGGCGCCCACCGGCCGGGTCACCCCCCGATCGGGGAATGCCGACAACAGTCAACGTGCGCATCCTCCTCGTCTCCCAGATGTACCCCGGCCCGGACGCGCCCGACCTCGGCGTGTTCGTCGCCGACCTCGCACGTGAGCTCCGGGAGCGCGGTCACGAGCTCGCCTACGCCGTCATCGACCGCCGCGGCGGGTCGCGAACGAAGTACGCCCGCCTCGCGGGCGACGCGCTTCAGGAGGCGCGCCGCTTCAGGCCGGACGTCGTCTACGCCCATGCGCTCTTCCCGGCGGGCGCAGCGGCCGCGGCCGCCGCCCGCGCCGCCCGCGCCGGGCTCGTCGTCACCGCCCACGGGCAGGACGTCCGCAACCTGGGCGCGATCCCCGGCGTCGAGACCGCCACCCGGCTCGCGACCCGCTCGGCCCGCGTGATCGCGGTCTCCGACTTCCTGCGCCGCGAGCTGGTGGCGCGCCTGCCGGACATGGACGGGCGGGTCGACGTGATCGACTGCGGCGTCGACCTCGAGCGGTTCCAGGGCCGCGATCCGGAGGAGCTGAGGGACCGGCTGGGCTGGGAGGGCGAGCCGCCGTTCTTCCTCGCCGTCGGGGCGCTCTCGGACCTGAAGAACCCGATCCGCCTTGCCGACGCGTTCGCCGGCCTCGGCAGGGGCACGCTGGCGTTCGTCGGCGACGGCCCGCTTCGCGCCGCGCTCGAGGGGCGGCCGGGCGTGCGGGTCGTCGGGCGCGTGCGCCACGAGGAGGTCGCCGACTGGGTGGGCGCCTGCGACGTCGTCTGTCAGCCGAGCCTCGTCGAGGCTTTCGGCCAGGCGCTCCTCGAGGCCCTCGCCAGCGAGCGCTCGGTCGTCGCCACGCGCATCGGCGGGCCGCCCGAGCTGGTCTCACCGGACGCAGGAGTCCTCGTCGACCCGTGGAGCGTGGAGTCGATCGCGGAGGGTCTCGAGAGGGCGGCGGCGCTCCCGAGCCCAAACCGCGCGGCGCGGGAGGTCGCCGGCGAGCACGACGTCAGGCGCCAGGCCGAGCGGGTCGAAGAGGTTCTCGAGCAGGCGTCGTCACAATGAGCGAGATGCACGACCACGACCATGACGCCCCGCGAGTGAGCGGGCGCGCAGACCGGCGGCTGCTCGGCGTGGCGCTCGGGCTCCTGCTCGCCTTCATGGCCGTCGAGGTCGTGTTCGGGATCCTGGCGAACTCACTCGCGCTCCTCGCGGACGCGGGCCACATGCTCACCGACGCGGCGGCGCTGGCGCTGGCACTGGCCGCGGCGTCGCTGGCGGCCAGGCCCGCGCACGGGCGATGGACATTCGGGTTCGGCCGCGTGGAGATCCTCGCGGCGCAGGTGAACGGCATCACGCTCCTGCTGCTGGGCGCCTGGATCGTCTTCGAGGCGGTGCGGCGGCTCGTTTCGCCGCCCGACGTGGACGCGGGCGTCGTCGCGGCCGTCGCCATGGCCGGGATCGCGATCAACCTGATCGTCGCGGCCCTGCTCCGGCGCGCGCGCAGGCAGAGCCTGAACGTGCGCGGCGCGTACCTCCACATCCTCACCGACCTCGCCGCGTTCGTCGGGACCGCCGTCGCCGCGGGCCTCATAGTGCTGACGGGCTGGAACGGCTACGACGCGATCGCCTCACTTCTCGTCGCCGCGCTCATGCTGTGGGCGGCGGTCTCGCTCCTGCGCGAGTCGGGGCGGATCTTCCTCGAGGGCGCGCCGTCGTCGGCCCCGCCCGCCGACGTGGGCCGCGCAATCGCCGCTCACCCCGGCGTCGTCGAGACCCACGACCTCCACGTCTGGACGGTCACGGACGGCTTCCCGGCCCTGTCGGCCCACGTGCTCGTCGAGCCGGGCGCCGACTGCCATCGTCTGCGGCTCGAGCTGGAGCGCCTGCTCCACGAGCGCTTCGCGATCGACCACACGACGCTCCAGGTCGAGCACGTGGGGTCGTCGAGCGGCCTCGAGATCAGCCGGCGTCCGACGCGTCGAGGGCGCCGAGGCGCTGCTCGATGAGCGGTCCGAGCGTCCTCTCGAGCTCGGTTCCCCGCGCGAGCGCGAGCGCCTCCGCGTAGCTCTCCCTGGCCTTCCCCGGGAGGCCTTGCTTCACGCGGTTGTCGCCGAGCACGACGAGCTTGCGGATGCGCTCCTCGGCCTCCATGCGGGCGGCACCGTACCACGGGTCGCCCGGAGTCAGCTGCTAGCCTGATCGACGTGCTCGGGGTGCTCGCCGTCATCCAGGTTCTGCTCGCCGCCGGCCTGATCGGGCTCGTCCTCATGCACTCGGGGCGGGACACCGGCTTCGGCGGGATGGGGTTCACGCCCGCCTCCCAGGGCGGCCAGCACATCGTCGAGCGGAACCTCACGCGCCTTACCGTGGTCGTGGCGGTGCTCTTCACCGCGAACACGGTCGCGCTCTTCTACCAGTTCGACTAGCCGCCGGCGATCGCTCCGACGAGCCTGACGGTCTCGTCTCCAGCGAGCACGGTCGTGAGGCCGTCCGACTCGCGGACGTCGACGCCGTCGAGGTAGACGTTCACGAGCGGCCGAAGCTCGCCGCGCTCGTCGAGGACCCGGTCGGCGACCGGGAGCGCGCGCAGCGCCTCGCCGACTGTGCCGGCGTCGAGGTCGAAGCGGTTTCTGCCGTCGGCCTCGGTCGCGAGGATGGACGGCAGGACGACTACGACCATTCGGCCGCCTCCACGGAGAGAATCGGCGGAAGCTGGGAGACCGGCTCGAGCCACGACTCGCCGGCATCGGGGGAGACGAAGAGCGATCCGCTCTGGGTGCCGAGGTAGACCCCCGCCGGGTCGAGGCCGTCCGAGGCGAAGCCCTCGCGCATCACCGCCGCCCAGGCGCGCTGCGGCAGGCCCACCGTGAGCAGCTGCCAGGAGGAGCCCCCGTCCTGCGTCCGGTAGACGCCGAGCCGCCCGTCGGGAGTGACGCGGTTCTCGGCGCCCACCTCGGGCACGACGAAGGCCGCGTCAGGGTCGCGGTGGTCGAGCGCGAGCGGGAAGCCGAACCCGCTCGGCAGGCCGTTGCCCTCGAGGCGCTCCCAGCTCCGGCCGCGGTCGTCCGAGCGGTAGACGCCGCAGTGGTTCTGCTGCCAGAGCCGTTCCGGCCGCGCGGGATGGAGCAGCAGCTTGTGGACACACTGGCCGAGCTCGGGGAACGGATCCGGGAGGAAGTCCGCCGCCGTGCCGCTGTTCGCCGGCGTCCACGTCTCTCCACCGTCCTCGCTGGCGAAGACGCCGGCGGCCGAGATCCCGATGAACATGCGGTCCCGCTCTCCGGGGTCGAGCTGGATCGAGTGGCAGCACATGCCGCCCGCGCCAGGGTTCCAGCGGCCGCGCGTCTCGTGCGTGAGGACGCTCTCGACGACCTCCCAGCTCGCCCCGTGGTCGTCCGACCGGAAGAGGACGCCTGGAGCCCCGCCCAGCCAGAGCCGGCCGGGCTCCTCCGGCCGCCCCGGCTCCACGTGCCACGTCTTCTCGAGCGTGAGCCCGCTCTCCTCGGGAAGCCCGAGCCCCTCGGAGCGCTCCCACGTCTCGCCCCGGTCGCCGGAGCGGTGGACCGTCGCGCCGTAGACCTCGTGGTTCGTCGCCGCGTGGATCGTGCCGTCGCGCGGGTCGAGCACCGCGTGGAACACCGACCAGCCGGTCAGGAACGGCCCCGACAGCGTCCACTCCCGGCGGGTCGGCTCGCTCTCGGCGAGGAAGAGCCCCTTGCGCGTCCCCAGCAGGGCAACGACACCCATCAGAGGCCCGGGCCCGACCCGGTGCCGACGATCGTGAACGCCTCGGTGGCCACGGCCGGGACGAGCGTGCCGAACGGGTAGCGCTCCTCGTAGAAGTCGCTGCTGTTCACCGGCGTGACCTCCTCGGTCAGGCCGAGCAGCCCGGCCGCGAGGTCGGGCACGGAGGTCGTGAAGCGCAGGTTCACGAGCGGGGTCGTGACCTTGCCTCCCTCGATCCTGAACGTCCCGTCGCGGGTCATGCCGGTGAGGATGCCCCTGGGGGCGTCGACGATGCCGAGGTAGTGGAGGCGCGTGACGTAGATGCCGTCGCCCACCCGCTCGGCGAGCTCGTCGAGCGAGTTCGCGTCGCCGCCAGCGAGCGAGAGGTTGAACGGGATCGGCCCGACGGCCTGGGCAGGCGCGGCCAGCGCGTGCCCGGTCGACGTCCGGCCGTCTCCGGCGCGCTTCGCGGTTCGTCGGTCCCAGACCACGTCGCGCGCGACGCCCTCCTCGACCAGCAGCACGCGCTGCTTGGGGACGCCCTCGAAGTCGAACGCCTTCGGATACCCGCGCGGGTCGAGGCCGTCGTCCCAGAGCGTGAAGGTCTCCTGGAAGAGGCGCTCGCCGATGCGGTTCGAGAGGTAGCTGCGATCCTCGAGGAGCGACAGGGCGCCGAGCGACGTGAATCCGAAGTAGAAGAGGAGCTCGGAGACCGCGTACGGCTCGAGGACCGTGCGGTACGTTCCGGCCTCGATCGTCCCCGCCCCGCGCGTGCGGGCGGCCTTCTCGGCCGCCTCGGCGGCGACCGCGCCCGGGTCGATGTCGGCGGCCCGCCAGGACGTCGCCTCCGCGTAGCCGGACGCCTCGTCGGAGGCCGCGAGCGCGAGCACGCTCGCGTCGGTCATCGTCTGGGAGACCGCGTGCCCGGTCGTCGAGGCGACTGCGACCTCCGTGGCCCCGCTCGTGTAGTACCCGTAGAGCCCGAGCCCCGGCGCGGCGGCGATCGCGGACGCGGCGGCCTCGGCCTGCTCCTCGGGGGTGAGGCCGGCGGTCGCCTCGTCGAAGCCGTCCACCGCCGGGACGTCGGTCGGCTCCTGGAGCCCGGCATAGCCGGGGTCGGGGAGCGAGCGGTCGGCAGCCTCCGCCGCGCGTTTGGCCGCTGCAGCGAGGCCCTCGTCGTCGGTCCGGTTCGTCGTCGAGCAGCCGACGCGGCCGTCGCGGACGACCCGGAGCGTGACGGTCTCGTCGCTGATGAGCGTCGGCTGGTGGACGGCCGAGTCGGCGAAGCGCGCGAAGCCGGAGCTCTCGACGTGCGCCGCCGCGTCGGCCTCGTCGGCCTCCGTGGCCCGGACGGCGCGCTCGGCGAGGTCGAGGGCGCGGGTCACCGGCGGACGCCGACCTGGACGTCGCGGAACCGCGCCGGGGACGTTCCGTGCGAGACGTGCGCGTGCTGGCCCGGCTGGCCCTTCCCGCAGTTGGTGAGCCCGTGGAGCCGCCACTCGCCGGGCCCCCCGACGACGTCGAGGCGGCCCCAGAACACAGGTGTCTCGCCCATGTAGGTCGGGTCGCGCAGCATCTTCCCGAGCTTGCCCTTCTTGATCTCCCAGGCGATCTGTGTGCCGAACTGGAAGTTGAGGCGCTTGTCGTCGATCGACCAGCTCTTGTTCGTGCACAGGAAGAGACCGTCGTCGACGTCGGCGATCAGGTCGTCGAGCGTCCCCTCGCCGGGCTCGAGGTGGAGGTTCGTCATGCGCACGAGCGGCATCCGGCTCCAGCTGTCGGCGCGCATCGACCCGCCGAGGTCGCGCCCGATCATGGCCGAGGTCTCGCGCGACGCGAGGTACCCGGTGAGGACTCCGGCCTCGACGACGGGCTGGCGCCTGGCCGCCGAGCCTTCGTCGTCCCAGCCGAAGGTGCCGAGCCCCGTCGGCGTGGTCGGGTCGGCCGTGATGTTCATGTGCTCGGAGCCGTAGCGGAGGCTGTCGAGGTCCCCGGGCTTCAGGAAGCTCGTGCCCGCATATGCGGCCTCCGTCCCGTAGACACGGTCGAGCTCGGTCGGATGGCCCACCGACTCGTGCACCTGCAGGACCATCTGCTCGGGGTCGATGACGACCGTCGTCACCGTCGAGGGGCAGGGATCTGCCGTGAGGAGAGCCGCCGCCTCCTCGCCGACGCGGGGAGCCTCGCGCGCGAGGCCGAGCCCCTCGACGTACTCCCAGCCGGTCTGGGCGCTCGAGCCGCCGTGCGCGCTCGGGTAGCTCCGGTTCTGGACGACCCCGTCGTCCGAGACGGCGAGGGCGTCGATGCCCCCGCCGCACTCGACCGACTCGTGCGTGAAGCTCACGCCCTCGGAGGAGCGGAAGACGCGGCGCTCGCGGAGCGCCCGCACGCTCGCCTCGGTGATCTTCACCTCCGGACGGCGCATGCCCTTCTCGGCCTCCAGGCAGAGGGCGATCTTCTCCTCGAGCGGGACGTCGATCGGATCGCGCTGGACCGGCGGCGCGTAGGAGCCGCTCGCCGCCTCGACAGGGGCGAGCTCGACGCGCCGTCGCGCCCGCGACGCGCTGGCGCGCGCGAACGCGACCGCGCGGAGCGCGGCGTCGCGAGCCCCTTCCGCGGACAGGCGCGGGTCGCCGGCGAACCCCCAGGCCCCGTCGACGAGCACCCGGACGCCGAGCCCCTCGGTCTCCGCGTCCGCGACCGTGTCGACCTCGCCGTTCTTCGTGGCGACCTGCTGCGCGCGCCGCTGCACGACCCGCGCGTCCGCGTAGCCGGCGCCGGCTCCTGTCGCCGCGTCGATCGCCTGTTCAGCCAACTCGTGCACGGGCCGGGCGTACATTACTGATGGCGGTCGGCCGTCGATGGAAGTCGAGGCCAAATGAAAGGCGCCTCGTCGAGAGACGCCTCAGTGCGCTGGAGAGGACTTGAACCTCCACGGCCCGTTCGGGCCACAAGGCCCTCAACCTTGCGCGTCTACCAATTCCGCCACCAGCGCGTGGGAGAGGCATTGTAGCGAGTCCCACGGGGTTGACTC
>DATBJE010000047.1:0-11098 GCA_036556565.1 Gaiellaceae bacterium | reverse complement strand
GGGTCTCCGACGCGCCGGTCCAGACGGTCGACATCCTCCCGACGATCGCCGCGGAGCTCGGCGTCACGATTCCCTGGAAGGTCGACGGCCGGCCGCTCTTCGGCGAGCAGCAGCGCGCTCGCTACACCTTCGTCGGCGACCGGGAGACGTTCACGGCCGATCCCGCAGAGCTCGAGGAGCGGCGCGCGGTAGCGCTCGAGCGGCAGGTCTCGCTCTTCGGCTCGGGAGGAGCCGGGCCCGGCCTGTACGGCGTCGGGCCGCACCGGGAGCTGCTCGGCAGGCGCGTCGACGAGCTGGAGGTCGGCCCGCGCGGGAACGCGCGGGCGAGGCTCGACCAGGCGGCCGACCTGCGCGCCGTCCACCTGGGCGCGGAGGAGATCCCGGCCCGGCTCACGGGCGTCGTCTCCGGAGACGGCGGCCCGGCCCGAGACCTGGCGGTCGCGATCGGCGGGCGCGTCGTCGCGGTGGCCCGCTCCTACTCCCTTGCGGGCGAGGAGCGCTTCTCGGTCCTCGTCCCCGAGTCGGCGCTCGTGCAGGGAGCGAACGCGGTCGGCCTGTACTGGGCCCAGCCGGGCCCGACGCTGGTGCCGCTGCTCGGTCGGTAGATCCTCGGAAAACGCGCGGTCCGGGAGGCGCTACCGGTACCGTATTCGGTCAACGACGTCTGCGGGATTGGCGAGAGGACGTCCACCGAAAGGGCCTTGCATGGGTTCAAGCTCCAAGCGACAGACCACGATGGCGAAGATGGCGCGAGAACGCGCGCTCAAAGAGCGCCGCGCGCTCAAGCAGCAGAAGAAGGAAGAGCGGAAGCAGGCAGCGGCCGAGCAGAAGGCAGCCGAGGCGGCCCCTCTCGAGCACGCGGTCGACGACGAGACCGCGGGGAACGAGCCGTCCGCAGGGACGGAGTCGTCCGCGGCGGCGCAGGGCTAGCCGCCACCGGCACCTCCTGCTCGACTGCTACCGTGCGTGCAGGGACGACGCCGTCGTCCCGTGAGGTTTGACTCCTTCGGTTCCTCCTTCGGGTCGAGGCAGACGGATCTCGACCGACAGAACAGGAGTCAATCGCATGCAGAAGTCTTTCCACGAGCTCGGCGTGCCGGGGCAGATCGCCCGCGCGCTGGCCGGGCGCGACATCCACGAACCCTTCCCGATCCAGGCGGGCGTTCTTCCCCCTGCCCTGGAGGGACGCGACGTGCTCGCCAAGTCTCCGACGGGCTCGGGAAAGACGCTCGGCTTCGCCATCCCGATGGTCACACGGCTCCAGGCCGACGGCCGACGGCCGGCGGGGCTCGTCCTCGTCCCGACGCGCGAGCTTGCGTCCCAGGTCGCCGGCGAATTCGAAGCGATCGTCCCCGCCGGAGGGCTCCGCGTCGCCACCGTCTACGGCGGCGTCCCGCTCCGGGCGCAGGCGAAGCGCGCCCGTGAGGCACATGTTCTCGTGGCGACCCCCGGCCGGCTCAACGACCTGCTCGAGCGCAACGCGATCGCGCTCGACGGCATCCGCATTCTCGTCCTCGACGAGGCCGACCGCATGCTCGACATGGGCTTCAAGCCCCAGGTCGACCGGATCGTCGCCAACCTTCCCCGAAAGCGCCAGACGATGTTCTTCTCCGCGACCCTGAACGGCGAGGTCGGCGCGCTCGCGGACGCCTACACGACGCGCGCCGTCCGGTGCGAGGCCGGGCTGCCGCCCGCCCGGGGAGACGGCGCCGTGCAGCATCGGTTCGTCCCCGTCAACGCCGACAGCAAGGTCGCGACGCTGGCGGAGCTGCTGAAGGGTGAGCGCGGGCTGGCGCTGATCTTCGTCCGGACGAGGCGCGGGGCCGACCGGCTCGTGCGGAACCTCGCGCGCCACGACGTGGAGGCGATCGCCCTGCATGGGGACCTGAGCCAGAAGCAGCGCGAACGCGCGCTGCGTCAGTTCGAGTCGGGCCGAGCGACCGCGCTCGTCGCAACCGACGTCGCCGCCCGCGGGCTCGATCTCGTCGAGATCACCCACGTGATCAACTTCGATCCGCCGTCGGAGCACACCGGCTACCTCCACCGCGTCGGTCGAACCGGCCGCGCCGGCCGGAGCGGGGTCGGCGTCACGCTCGTGCTCCCGGAGGAGCAGGCCGACGTGAGCCGCGTCGCCCGCGTCGCAGGCCATGCGGATCAGTTCGAGACCGCAGGTATGAAGCTCGCCCCGGCGCGACTCGTGTACACGTCCCGCCGCGGGCGTTCGAAGTGGGGCGCGCCGCAGGCGCGCCGGAAGATCTAGAACCGCCGGCCCCTCGCGGGCTCGCGCTCGCGCCCAGGGCTGCCGGTGACGCCGGAACGGCGCTTCGGCAACCTTTGGCGAGCACAGACGCCTACGATCCGGCGATGACTCCGCGCCACCCGGCCCGCGCCGAGGTCATCGGCAGCCTCCTGCGCCCGGCCGACCTCCAGGCGGCGGTGCGGACGCGGTCCGACCCCGTCCACCTCGGCGCCGTCGCGGACGAGGCGGTCGAGCGCGCCGTCCGGCGCCAGATCGACATCGGTCTCGACGTCGTCTCCGACGGGGAGTTCCGCCGCTGGATGTTCCTGAACTCCTTCTACGACGCGGTCGAGGGAGCCGCGACGGACCGGAGCGAGGTCGAGTTCCGAAACGAGGCCGGCGACACCGTCGTCCTCAGCGTGCCCTCGATCGAGGCGAGGCTTCGCCGCGTGGACAGCCCCGCCGCGCGCGAGGCCGCCTTCATGGCGAAGCTCACCGACCGACCGTTCAAGGTCACTTTCCCCGCGGCGTCGATCTTCGCCCACCCGTTCGGAGTCTCGCCCGACGCCTACGAATCGCCGGACGAGTTCGTCGAGCACGCCGTCGCGATCGAGCGCGAGCTCATCGCCGATGCGGTCGCCGCGGGCTGCCGCTACGTCCAGCTCGACTTCCCGCTCTACCCGTACCTCGTCGACCCGGACTGGAGCGCGCGGTTCGAGGCCGCCGGCCACTCCGTCGCCGGCCTCCTCGAGAAGGCGCTCGCCGCAGACCGTTCCGTCCTGGACGGGATCCCCGACGGTGTCACCGCCGGCCTCCACATCTGCCGCGGGAACTACCGCTCGCGCTGGATCTGCCAGGGCTCGCTCGAGCCCGTCGCCGAGCGCGTCTTCGGCGAGCTTCCCTACGACGCCTTCCTCGTCGAGTGGGACGAAGTCGGCCGCGACGGCGGCTACGAGCCCGCGCGATTCCTCCGGCGGGGCTCGACCATGGTCATGGGGATCGTGTCGACCAAGACCCCCGTCCTGGAGAACGAGGACGACCTCCTGCGCCGCCTCGAGGAAGCGGCGGCGATCGTCGGCGGCATGGAGCGGCTCGCGATCGGCCCGCAGTGCGGCTTCGCGAGCGTCATGGTCGGCAACGAGATCGACGAGGACACGCAGTGGCGCAAGCTCGAGCTCGTCGCCCGCACGGCCGACCGGGTCTGGCCGCGCTGACGCGCGGCCTCAGGCTGCGAGAGCCCCGGCCCGCTCGACGACCTCCGCGCACCAGTCCGGATAGCGGTCGACGTCGTCGACGTACTGCGACGGCTTGATGCATACCGTCGTGAACCCGCGCGCGAGCATGTCGGGAAGCTGCGCGAGCGCGGGCTCGAGCGGCGACGGGCTCGAGTCGTCGGGGAAGGCAGGCCGCATCCCGCCGACCAGCTCCAGCTCGTCGAGCCGGCGACCGTGCTCCCCGAGACCGGCGGCCAGCCGCTCGAGATCCTCGTCGGACGGCCTCCCGAGCGGATGGAAGCCGTGGGCGTACGAGACGATGCGGCGGAGGAGCCGCGGATGGACGCTCTCCCCGCCGAGCCAGATCCGCGGCCCGCCGGGGCGCCAGGCCTTGGGCTCGAGGTAGACGTCCTCGAACGCGTAGTGGTCGCCCTCGAAGCTCGCGGGCGAGGAGGCCCAGACGGCCGCCCAGGCGGCGAGCTGCTCGTCGAGGAGGCGGCCGCGCCGCTCGAACGGCACGCCGAGCGCCGCGTACTCGTCCCGGTGCCAGCTCACCGTCGGCTGCACGATCAGCCGCCCCTCCGAGAGGATGTCGAGGGTGCCGAGCTCCCGGGCGAGCAGGAGGGGATGCCGGAGCGGGGCGATCACGGCGCACGCGGCGAGCCGGAGCCGCGTCGTCGCGGCCGCGATCGCCGAGAGGAGGACGAGCGAGCTCGGCCACGGCGTCATGGGATCCTGGTTGCCCGGCAGCGCGTAGTCACGCGGGTTGCCCATGATCCCCTTCTCGCCCGCCGACGGGCCGAGGACGACGTGCTCGGAGAGCATGACGGCGTCGAAGCCGGCCGCCTCGGCGACCACCGCCATCTCGACCAGCGCGCGGAGGTCGCGCGGCGGCGTCAGCGTCCAGTTCTCGCTGAGGACGAGGACGAGCCGCGGCTTCATGCCGACCAGCGCAGCCGCAGCTCGGGCGGGCGCCGGAAGGCGAAGCCGTGCGGCTCGGGCGTGTCGACGAGCTCGAGGCCGGGCAACCGGTCCAGGACGGCCGCGACGGCGAGCGGCCCTTGCATCCGGGCCATGTTGAACCCGAGGCAGTGGTGGACGCCGAAGCTGAAGGCGAGGTGATGCCTCGCGTTCTCGCGCCGGACGTCGAAGCGGAGCGGATCGGGGAAGACCTCCGGATCGCGACCCACGGCGAGCGTCGAGATGCCGACGAACTCCCCGCGACCCAGCTCGACGCCGCCGATCTCGGTCGGCCCGGCCGTCCAGCGCTCGATGAACGCGACCGGCGGGATGAGCCGCATCGCCTCCTCGACCGCGTTCGCCACGAGGTCGGGGTCGGCCAGCACGGCCGCGAGCCGGTCGGGCTGCTCGAGCAGGAGCATGACCGCGTTCACGACCATCGACTCGACCGTCTCGATCGCCCCGAAGAGGATGACGCGGAGCTGCGCGGCGATCTCCTCGTCGGTCAGCTCGGTCGCCGACTCGTTGACGACCGCCGAGGCGATCGAGCCGTCCGGCTGCTCGCGGGCACGCGCCAGCTCGCCGAGGAGGATCTCGTTGAACGCCGCGCGCGCGGCATCGGCGCGCCGCTGCGGCTCGGGGTCGCCGTCGTAGGTCATCGCGCCGGCGAAGGCCGCGTAGAAGCCCTGGATCTTCGGCACGTCGTCGAGCGAGAGGCCGAGGATGTCGCCCGCGACACCGATCGCGAACGGCGCCGCGAAGTCGACCACGAGCTCGCATTCCCCGCGCGGGGCAAGCTCGTCGAGGAGGCCGTCGACCCTGGCGGACACCCGGGTCTCGAACCGCTCCCGCACGGAGCGCATCCGGAACGGCTCGTCGAACGGCTGCCGCTGGCGCTCGTGCTCCGGGGGGTCGCTCGTCAGCATCATCACGCCGAGCGAGGCGCGCACGAGGTTCGGCTCGGCCCAGACCGTGAAGTCCGCCGTCCGCGAGAGGACGTTACGGGCGAGCGGGTACGACGTGACGAGCCAGCCGCCGAGCTCCGGCACCCAGGAGACGGGCTCGGCCTCGCGCAGCCGGTCGAGCGCGCCGGCGCGGCCCTGCTCCTCCATGTCGGCGAACTCGATCGCGGCGCCGGCCGGGAACCGCGCCCGCCGCTCGGCCTCCTCCGCCTCGGTCAGCTCGACCTGCGGGACGAGCGCGGAAGAACTCATTCCGGGATGAGGCCTCGTCGCCGGGGCGTCCTGGGCGAGTGCGAGGCAAGGACGCAGGGAGCGCTCGTATCGAGGAGATACGGGCGCGACCGAGGACGCAGCATCGCGCCGGCCAGGGCGGCCCGGCGGCTGAGTGCCTCATTTCGAGAGGAGTTCCTAGGCACCGTCGCCCCACCAGGCGTCGATGCCGAGCTCCGCGGCGATCGCCCCGGCCGCGTTGTACCCGCACGCGCCCCCGATCGAGCCGCCCGGGTGGGTCGACGAGCCGCACAGGTAGACGTTCTCGAACGCCGTGCGGTAGGGCGGGTACTCGTGGAAGGGCCTGAAGACGCCCATCTGGTCCTGGGTCATCTCGCCGTGGTTCCAGTCGCCGTGGCGCATGCTCGGCATCCGCCGCTGGATGTCCACCGGGCTGGCGACGTACCGGCCGACGACCTGTCCGGGCTCGAGGCCCGACCGGAGCGCCCCACGCCAGCGGTCGAGGACCGTCTCCGCGTACTCGGCCTTGGCTTCCTCCCACGCCTCGGGGCCGCCGTCGCGCAGCTCCCACGGCGCGATCTGCTCGCAGAAGGCGGCCTCTTTCCCCGGCGGGCAGAGGCTCGGCTCGAAGAGCGAGGGGTGGACGGTGAAGAGGCCCGGCGTGCGGGGCGGCACGCCCAGGCGGCAATCGGAGGCGTTGTCGTCGAGGATGTCGAGCGACTCGCAGACCGAGACGGCGAAGCACTGCTCGACGCCCTCGTCCCACTCGGCCGCGTGCCAGCGCACGGGCGCGTCGAGGGCGACGTAGACGCAGAACATGGACATCGCGTCGTAGCGCCAGCGGCGGCAGGCGTGCGCGAAGCTCTCGTCGAGCTCGCTCTCCCCGACGAGGTCGAGGAAGGTGAGCCTGGGGTCGAGGTTCGAGACGAGGATCCCGGGCACCGGGATGCGCGTCCCGTCCTCGAGCTCCACCCCCCGCGCGAGGCCGCCCTCGACCTCGATGCGCGCGACCGGCGATTCGACGCGCACCTCGCCCCCGTGCTCCTCGACGAACCGCACCATCGCCTGCGCGAGGACGTTGGAGCCGCCGACGCAGATCGCCCAGCCGTACGGCTCGAGCGAGCCGGCCAGCATGACCGGATAGTTGGCGCCGAGGCCGAAGACGTCGCCGGTGCCGGCGAGCTGGGCGACCCAGAAGCCGAGCCAGGTCTGCACCTCGGGCGACTCGAAGAGGTCGCGCGCGACGTGGTTCGGGGTCGAGAGGAAGTGGCGCAGGAGGCCGAGGCCCTCCCGCGTGTCCTCGAGCGGGCCGAGCTCCTGCGAGGGCGGCACCGGCGGCGAGAACATCGCCGGGATGACGCCCTTCTCGAGCACCTCGCGGTACACGTGGGCCAGCTCCCGGAACGTCTCGGCGTCGCGCGGCGAGAAGCGGGCGATGCTCGCCGCCGTGCTCTCGACGCTTCGGCTGCAGACGATCGCCTTGCCGTCGGGGAAGACGTGGGCGAACTGGTTCTCCGGCCAGACGTAGCGGGCGCCGTGGCGCTCGAGCTCGAGGTCGCGGTACACCGGGCCCATGTGGATGATCCCGTGGAAGTTCGAATGGAAGTTGTGGCGGAAGCCGGGCGCCGCCACCTCCTCCGTCGCGCAGCCGCCGCCGGCGACGCCGCGGGCCTCGAGCACGAGTACCCGCTTCCCCGCCTTGGCCAGGTAGCCGGCGCACGCGAGCCCGTTGTGGCCGCCGCCGACGACGACGACGTCGTAAGAGCCCTCGCTCATCAGCCCTCCTCGTCCCAGAGGTGCTTCGCGCCCTCCCAGGCCTCGGCGGGCGGCTCGTCGTCGGGCGCGATGTAGCGGGCGCCCGGGAACGACCGCGAGGGCGCGGTGTACACGCCCCGCTCGAGCAGCCGCTCGATGTTCCCGCGGTAGATCTCGTCCACCTCGGCGTGGGAGAGCGGGTCCTGCTCGAGCCAGAGGTTCGCCGGGTGGATCGGCTCCTCGTACATCCGCCGGAAGACCTCCGTGCGCAGGTCCTTGAGCCAGTTCGAGTTGAGGTTCATGACCCGGAACTGCCGAAGGGCCTCGACGTCGACGATCGCCGAGACGAACGTGTTGGCGCCCGAGGCGCTGTAAGCGACGACGTTCCCCTGGTAGTCGACGATGTGCGAGTTGCCGCCCGCGATGTCGAACGGGTGCTCCATTCGCGGGTGGAGGTAGACGGGGCCGACGTTGGGGCAGAGCATGTAGACGCTGTTGAAGTGGGCGTGCGCGCGGTTCTGGAGCATCCAGGTCCCGCCGCCCGGGTAGCCGACGCCGGTCATGGGCACGGCCTCGCTCGGCCGGTAGACGACCTCGGCGCCGTTCATCGCCAGCGCGCGCACCGCCTCCGGGTACTCGCCGTCGGAGCAGCAGATCGTGCCGAGGTTGCCGATGTCGTCGGTGCGCAGGACCGGATAGAAGGCGTCGATCCCGTCGCCGAAGAGCTCGACCCAGCGGTCGTAGACGTCGTGCGGCGTGCACGAGCGCTCCCGGCACCAGAGGTGGTTCTTCGCCGCGCGGTGCACGACCTCGCCCTGCGGCGAGATGACGAAGAGCATGTTGAAGTAGCGGTCGGGGATCACCTCCGGCCAGCGGGCCTTGCACTGGACGCAGACGTACGTGCCGTAGCGGCGGGCGAGGCCGGCGAGCACCTCGGTCTCCTCCCCCGGGACGTCGATGAAGAGGTCGCGGGCGGCGGTGACGTGCGGCACGTCGAACGCCTCGTCGGTGAAGCCGGTGAGGGCCCCCTCCGCGAGCGCGATCAGCCGGACTGGCATGTTGATCCCGATCACGGACATGGCCGCGTGGATCCCGTCCTCGACGACGGCGAGGTTGCGGGCGATGTGCTTGCGCTCGCCCACGCCGTGCACGACGGTCGAGAGCCCGACCGCGAGGTACGGGGCGATTGGCTGCGAGTTCTCGGACACGAGCCTCCTAGTGGTAGCGGTGGCCGCCGTCGACGTTGAACGTCTGGCCGTTGACGAAACCTGCTTCGGGGCCGGCGAGGTAGGCGACGCACCCGGCGATGTCCTCGGGCTCCCCGCGGCGTCGCACCGACTGCTCCGGGACGATCTCGTCGAAGAGCCCGGCCTCCTCGCCCCCGAGGACGCCCTCCGTGGCGATGAGCCCCGGCGCGACGGCGTTGACCGTGATCCCGTGCGGCCCCGCCTCGCTCGCGAGCGCGCGGGTGAAGCCGATGATGCCGCCCTTGCTGGCGATGTAGGCCGAGAGCCCCGGGTAGCCGATGAAGAACGTCGCCGACGAGATGTTGACGATGCGCCCGTACCCCCGCTCGCGCATGGCCGGGTAGACGGCGTGCGCGCACAGGAAGACGCCGTCGAGGTTGATCGAGAGCACGCGGCGCCAGTCCGCGTAGGTCAGCTCCTCGAACGGGAAGTGCGGGTAGATCCCCGCGTTGTTGACGAGGATGTCGATCCGGCCGTCGGCGGCGAGGACGTCGGCGACCGCAGCGCTGACGCTCGCCTCGTCGGCGACGTCGACCTCGTGCGCGGTCGCGTCGGCGCCGCGCTCCCCGAGCCTTCCCGCAGCGGCCGCGACCGCGTCCCCGTCGAGGTCGACGAGGGCGACGCGGGCGCCCTCGGCGGCGAGGCGCTCGGCCGTCGCGTAGCCCAGGCCGCGAGCCGCCCCGGTGACGAGCGCCGTCTGCCCGGCGAGCCGCGCCTCACGCACGCCCGCGGCGGTCCCTCGCTTGCAATACCCCTGCTCGTGGACTCATACTGACGATCTGCATTCTGAATACAAAAACGCCTGTGGCGCAAACCGCTGCGGGTGGACCTTCAGGAGGGCACATGGCGGCTGGGCCAACGGCAGCGCAGACACCTGAGATCGGGCTGGAGAGGCGAGTCGTCGGCCTGCCGACGGCGATCGGCACGACGTTCAGCCTCATCGTCGCGTCGAGCGTGCTCGCCACCGTGGCGGGTGGCTTCTTCGCCAGCTGGGTCTGGCTGATCGCGCTCGCGATCGGGTTCATCACGATGATCTTCGCCGCCATGAGCTTCTCGGAGCTCGCCACGATGGTCCCGAAGGCGGGCTCGATGAACGAGTACGTGCGAGCCGGGCTGGGACCATTTTTCGCGACCATCACGGTCGGCGTCGGCTACATCGCCGTCCAGCTTTTCCCCGGCACCGCGGAGAACTTCGCCTCGAGCCTCGTGACCGCGGACATCCTCGGCGCGCCGGGCGACTACAAGTTCTGGGCCGTCCTCTACATGACGTTTCTCGCGGTCATCAACCTGCTCGGGATCCGACCGTTCGCCGCGCTCGAGGTCACCCTCACGTTCCTGGTCGCCGGGACCCTCCTCGTCGTCGGCATCGTCGGGCTCGCCGGCGCCGGGACGACCGACCCCATCGGCAGTGCCCTTCCCGACATCGACCTCACCTGGAGCCTGCTCTCCGCGCTGCTCGGCGTCGCCATCTTCACGTTCGTCGGCGTCGAGTACACGTGCCCGCTCGCCGAGGAGCTGAAGCGGCCCTCCAGAGACATTCCCGTGGGCATCTTCGTCGGCCTGGCCCTCATCTCCATCCCCGTCGTCCTCTACGGCCTGGCCGCCGCACGGTACGTCCCGGGCGACGCGCTCTCGAGCTTCGCCCCGACGCTTCCCGTCGACGTCGGCGTGGCCATCTTCGGAGACGCGGGCAAGTGGCTCATGGGCATCACGATGATCCTGGCCTCGATCGGGACGCTGAACGCGGTCGTCGCGGGCGTCCCCCGCATCCTCTACGGCATGGCGCTGACACGGCAGCTGCCGTCGCCATTCGCGTGGCTGATCCCGGCCACGCGCGCCCCCTGGGTCGGCATCGTCGTCATCGCGGCGATCCCGGCCGCCATGAACCTCGCCGGCCAGGCCGAGGGCGCGGGCTTCCTCCAGCTCATCCTCGCCGGCGTGCTCGGGTGGGTGACCGCCTACGTGCTCATCCACGTCTCGGTGATGCTCCTGCGGCGCCGCGAGCCCGGCGCCGACCGGCCGTACCGCTCCCCGGCCGTGCCGATCCCGCAGCTCCTCGGCATCGGCCTGCTCGGCCTCGCCGCGTACAAGATCGCGCCGCCCGGGATCGAGGCGAGCTCGATCTACTGGCGCTGGTTCATCTTCCTCGTCATCGCAGCGGCGTTCTCGCTCCTCTACAACCTGTACGCGTACAGGGACCTGGGAGCAATCATGCGGCCTGTGTCGCTCGCCGAGGTGCAGCGCGAGACCGAGCTGATCGAGGAGGAGCTGCCGCTGCCGGTCGAGCCCGGCGTGCCGCACCCGCATCTGCGCGAGCCCCACGACGAGGAGTGATGGTCGCAGACAAGCTGCGCGAGCTCGCCGACGCGGGCATCACGCGCGTCCGCGTCCACTACACCGACCTCATCGGGACGACGCGGGCGAAGGTGATCCCGCTCGACGTGCTCGAGCAGGCGTGCGACGACGGCCTCAACTTCTGCGTCTCGGTCT
>DATBJE010000046.1:0-7774 GCA_036556565.1 Gaiellaceae bacterium | reverse complement strand
GCCTCGTCGACGGCGGCCGCGATCGGCCGGATCTCGCGGTCGGCGAACTCCCGGCAGACGTCGCGGATCTCGCGCTGCTCCGGGGTCAGCTCGAAGGCCTGCGCCTGGACGCTCACCGGCTCATCGTACGGTGTCGTCGAGCTGACGCGCGAGCGCGAGGAACGTCTCCGGGTTCGCCCCGGAGCCGGCCGCGAGGAGCGTGAGGACCGTGTCGCCGCGGCGCCAGCCGGCCAGGTACGTGGGCAGCTCCTTCTTGCAGATCCCGCATGGAACCAGGACGAACGCCACTCCCGACTCCCCGGGGGGCGTGACGCCCGCCGCGTCGACGCGGCCGAGGAAGTCGTCGCCGTGCCGACCCAGCCACTCGAGGTAGGCATCGGCCCCGGCGGCGTCCTCGAAGACGAGCGTCCGCGCCACGACGTGGTCGAACGTGTCGGTTATCCCCGTGAACTCCCGCTCGCGCCCGGCGGCGAAGCCGCCCTCGTCGAGGACGCGCTCGAGCGCGGCCTGGTCGAAGGCGTCGGCGGCGAGAGCGGCGGTGTCGAGGGTGCGCGTGGTGCTGGCGAGGTCGGAGAGGGCGTCGGCGGACAGCGTCGCCGGCGGCTGCGACGCCGGCTCCGAGCCCTTCGAATCCGAGCCGCAGGCCGTGGCCGCCGCCGCGAGCGCGACCGCGAGGAGCGCGAGAAGCGGTTTCACAGCTCCCAGTATGGGGAGAGCGCCGCGCGGACGGCTGCGATCTCGTCGTCCGCGTGGTTCGGGTCGTCCGGGATGTAGGCGCACGGGTCCTCGAGGTCGGTGTCGACGCCGAGGACACCGGCGAGGGTCGCGTGCAGGCAGAACGCCGAGTAGGAGCGCGCGTAGCCCCCCTCCTGGGCGAGCACGAGGCGTCCGTCACCGTGGCGCGCGGCGAGCTCGCGGGTGGCCGCGCCGAGCGCGTGGAACCCGGCCATGCTCACGTTCTGGCGGCCGTTCGGGTCGAACTGGTTCGCGTCCTGGCCGCACGCGACGAGGATGAGCCCCGGCTCGAAGCGGTCGACGATCGGGACGACGATCTGCTCGAACGCCTCGAGGTAGCCGCCGTCGCCCGTCCCGCTCGGCAGCTCGACGTTGACGTTGAAGCCCTCGCCGGGGCCGCGGCCGACCTCGTCGGGGGCGCCGGTCTGGAGGTGCGACGGGCCCCAGGCGCCGTGGCGCATGTGGAACGAGACGGTGAGCACCTCGTCCCGCTCGTAGAAGCACTCCTGCGTGCCGTTCCCGTGGTGCACGTCCCAGTCGAGGATCGCAACCCGGTCGATTCCGCTCCGGCGCGCGTGCTCGGCGGCCAGGGCGACGTTGGAGAAGAGGCAGTAGCCGTCCGCCTGGGCGGGCTGCGCGTGGTGCCCGGGCGGGCGCACGAGCGCGTAGGCGACCTGCGATTCGCCGGCGAGCACAGCCTCGGCCGCCGCGATGGTCGTTCCCGCGGCGGCCAGCGCGGCCGGCCACGAGCCCTCGCTCACCGTGGTCGACCAGAGGAGTACGCCGCCGCCCCGCTCACAGAACTCGCGGATCGACTCGACGTAGTCCGGATCGTGGAGGAGCAGGAGCTCGTCGACCGACGCGTGGCGGCCCGTGTGCCAGCGGACGTGCTCGGCCAGCGGCCCGCGCTCGAGAATGGACTTCATGTTGCGCACGCGCACGGTGTTCTCGGGATGGAGCTCCGGCTCGGCCATGAGCGGCGAGGGCCCGTGCTCGAAGACGCCGCTCCCCGTGTCGTGCAGGAGCGCGTCGTCGTGCCAGAAGACGTCGATAAGGGGCCGCGCGCTCAGGCCGACTCCGTTTCCGGCGCCGGCCCGCGGTCGAAGACCGAGCGCTGCAACGCCGCGAGCGTCGCAACACAGAGGCCGGCGGCCATGAGGTAGGCGCCGGACACGCCGACGACCTCGGTGAGGGCTCCCGAGAGGCCCGTTCCGAGGACGTTGGCCGGCGCCCAGGCGACGTTGAGGAGCGCGAAGCCGAAGCCCTGCTCGAGCCCGACGGCCTCCGCGCCGTCCGAGAGCAGCGCCGCTCCCGGCACCCAGTAGATCCCGTAGGCGATCCCCGCCGCGATCACGAGCAGGAGCGCGGGCCAGCGCATGCCGACCCAGGGGACGATCACCGAGACCCCGATGGCCGCGAGGAGACCGGCCCGCACGGGCGCCAGGCGTCCGCTGCGGTCCGACCAGCGGCCGAGGTAGGGGTTGAGCGCCGCCTCGATCCCGGCCGAGATCAGAAACGCGGCGCTGATCCCGATCGCGCCCCACCCGAGGTCGTCGAGCTGGAGCGGGCCGGCGACCGAGAACACGCCGAGGAGGAAAGCCGCGAGCGAGACGAACCAGAAGCCGGAGACCACGCGACGGTCGAGGAACGCGCGGAAGAGCTCCCGCAGCGGCTGCGGCTCCTCGGCGGGCCGGGCGGCGGGCGTCGCCCACGCCCAGGCGGCGAGCACGACCCCGGCGCCGGCGACGACGGTGAAGGCGGCGGCGGGGCTCGTCAACGAGGCGGCCCCGCCGAGCACGGGCCCGAGGAGCGCGCCCGCGACGGCGGCGCCCATGGTGACGCCGATCAGCTCGCCGCGGCGCTCTGCGGGCGCGAGCGCGATCAGCCAGGCGAGCCCGCCGGTCCAGGCGAACGAGCTCCCCACCCCCTGCGCGAACCGGGCGACGTAGAGGAGCCAGGTCGAGTCGGCGAACCCGAAGGCGATGCTCGCGGCGACTATGAGCCCGAGGCCGCTGAGCACGGTCGGCTTGACGCCGGCGTGCACGGCCAGGAGGCCGCTCGGCAGCGCGCCGACGAGCGCGCCCGCCGCGTAGATGCCCGAGAGGATCCCGAGGGCGGTCGCCGAGAGCCCGAACTCGTCCTCGTAGTAGGGCAGGAGCGGCGCCAGGACGGCGAAGAACGTCGACTCGAGGAGGACGATCGCGCTGACGAGCGTGAGAAGCCGGCGCACCGTTCGACTCTACCCCGCGGCGAGAACCTCGTCGGCCGCGCGCTCTCCCGCCTCGACGGCACCCTCCATGTAGCTCGGGAGCACCGAGGCCTCCGAGCCGGCAAAGTGGATCCGGCCGTGCGGCTCGCCGAGCCGGCGGCCCCAGCCCGTGAGGTCGTCCGGCCCGAAGATGAGGTAGCTCCCGCGGGAGAACGGCTCGGCCGCCCAGTCCACGGCTGCCTTCGCGCGCGGGCTGCCGGGCGGCGCGAAGGAGGCGGCTCCGCGCGCGGCGCCCGCGGCGGCGAAGAGGCCGAGCAGCGGAACTCTCGGATCGGGCTGGAAGAGCACGCCCGCGGGCGAGACCTCGGGCCGGCGCCCCGGCGGCACCTCGTCGTAGGCGAAGCCGACCTTGACCGCCTCGCCGTAGCGCGCCCGCTCGAGCGCGACGAGCCGGTACGGCGGGAGCGGCGGGTCGAAGACGACGTCGCGCTGGAGGGTCAGCGGGACGGCGAGGACGGCACGCGTCGCGCGCACGACGCCGCCGTCTGCGAGACCGACGCGGACGCCGCCTTCCTCCAGCCCGAGCCCCACGGCGTGGGCCCCGAGGCGCACGCGGTCGCCGAGCCCGGCGGCGAGCGCCTCCGCGAGCGCGCTCGGCCCGCCCTCGAGCCGGACCGTCAGACCCGTAGGGGCGGCTCCGGCCGCCAGCTTGGCGGCGTAGGCGAGGAGCGACATCTCGCCGATCGGGACGGTCGACGACGCGATCGCGTAGCGGAGCTCAGCCGCGGCCAGCTCGCCCTCCGACGCGCCCCGCTCGGCCAGCCACCCGCCGAGGGTCTGCGCGTCCAGGCGTCCGGCGCCCTCGGTGTCCGCGGGACGGACGGGGTCGATCCGCGCGGCGAGGGCCGCGACCTCGTCGTCGAGCGCCGCGACGAGCGGCGGCGGCTCGTCGAGGTCGTGCGCGGCCCACGGGCGCGCCTCCCACGTCGGGACGCCGAGCTCCGCCGCGAGACCGAGAAGGCGCGTGTGCGCCTCGTCCACCGCCTCGCAGCCCGCGTCGAAGGGCAGCCCGCCGACGTCGACCCGCCACGCGCGACCACCCACCCGGTCGCGGGCCTCGAGGACGACGACGTCCTCGCCGGCGCCGACGAGCCGATGGGCCGCCGTCAAGCCCGAGAGCCCCGCCCCAACGACGACGGTCGCTACCAGATGCCTCCGAGCGCTACGGTGATCGCCTCCCCGCTCACGCCGCTCGCGTCGTCGCCGGCGAGGAACGCGATCACCGCGGCCACTTCCTCGGCGGTCACGACCCGCCCTGCCGAATACGCGGCTGCCCGCTCGGCCCAGACTTCGTCGACGGTTATCCCGCGGGCGCGGGCGGTCTCGGCGGCGGAGCGCTCGGCCATCGCCGTCCGCACCCAGCCGGGGCAGACGGCGTTGCACGTGATCCCGTGCGGAGCGACGTCCTGCGCGACGGCGCGGGTGAGACCGAGGAGGCCGTGCTTCGACGCGTCGTAGGCGGACTCGGACGCGCCGCCGATCTGGCCCGCGGTCGAGCTCACGGTGACGATGCGGCCCCAGCCGCGCTCGACCATGTCGGGGACGACGAGCCGGATGAGATGGAACGGGCCGTCGAGGTTCACGGCCATCGTCTCGCGCCAGACCTCCGGATCCTGCTCCCAGATCGGCCGCTCCCGCGCCGAGCCGATGCCCGCGTTCGCGACGAGGATCTCGACCGGCCCGAGCCTGCGCCGCGCCTCTGCGACGATCCGCTCGCAGCCGTCGGCCGTGGCAACGGTCTCGGCCAGGATCTCGACGCCGGCCTCCTCCGCGAGGGACTCCAGCTCCGCCTCGGTGCGCGAGACCCCGAGCACGCGCGCGCCGCCCGCGGCGAGCGCGAGCGCCGCCGCCCGGCCGATCCCGCGGCCCGCTCCGGTGACGATCGCGACCCGGCCCTTCATCTCGCCCTCGGCAGCGGTCGGACCTTCCCGTCCAGCGCGGCGTCCATCCGGCGCTCAGCCCGCGCGAGGGAGCGCCGCGAATGCTCAAGATGGCGCGCGACGCTTCGCTCGAGCCACGATCCCGGCGCCCGCGCGCCCGGCTCGCCGCGCAGCGAGGCGAGCTCCCGCCAGAGGTTCGAGCCGGGCTCTGCCGCGCCCTGGGCGCCCCACGTCGCGCCCGGCGCGCGCGGGTCGTGGCGGGCGAGCTCGCGGGCGAAGGCCTCCTCGGAGAGGTCGGCACTGAGCTCGTTCATCCCGACCGCGGCGAGCCGCCGTGCCGCCAGGCCCCGCTTGCCCGCGCGCAGCGCCGTGAGGCCCGCCTCGAGGCCGGCCACGTCACGCGCCGGCTGCCGGTGCGGGTAGGCCTCCGACGCGTGCGCGTCGAGCCCGGAGAGGCCGCGGCCGAGGGCCGTGAACGCGGCGCGGCCGCGCATGCCCTCGAGGCGCTGGAGGCGGCGGTCGAAGCCCGCGCGGCGCAGGTCGCGCGCCCGGGCCCGGTAGTCGAGGATGCCGTCGGGATCGGCGTCGGCCTCGAGGAGGAGACGGGAGTACACGCGGACGACGTCGGCGAGGTAGTCGAAGTCGATCCGGTCGATCGTGTCGTACTGCGTGTGGTACGCGGTCTCCTTGTAGTTCGCGGGATACGTCGAGACGTTGACGGCGGGGATCCCGGCGGCCATGAAGGTCCACACCTCCGTGAGCGGGCTCGGCGGGCCGAGCTTCCAGCCGTGCGGCAGCAGGCCGTCCCGTTGCGCCCGCCGGCACACGCGGCGCACCCAGCCGGCCAGCTCGGGAGGCGCGTCCGGCTCGAGCACGTCCGGGTGGCCGGACATCTCGACGTTGAGGTAGAAGGGTGCGCGGGACGCCCACTCCCGGTGCTCCTCGACGATCTGCCACCACGCGCCGACGCACCAGTCGAAGCGCGAGCCGGCGATCCCGTACTCCTCGGCGGTGTGGGTGACGAAGGCGATCGTGTGCCGCGGCCGCACTCCCGCCTCGACGAGCGCCCGGGCGAGCCCGAGCGTCGAGGCGACACCGGTGAGGTCGTCGAAGGCGGCACCGCCCATCCACCCGTCGTGGTGGCCGGCGACGACGATCGGCCCCGGCCGCTCGCCCGGGAGGTAGCCGACGACGTTCGCCCCCTCGCGCCGCTCCAGCGAAGCCCTGAGGACGACCCGGGCCGCGCTCCCGGCCCGCGGGATCACATCGGCGGCGTCCTCCTTGCGGATCGTGACGACCGGCGGCGTCCCGGGGTGGAACATGCCGTCGAAGGCGCCGAGGGCGCCCGCCTCCTGGTAGAACGGGCCGCCCGGCAGGCACGTGACCACGACCGCGGCCGCGCCCCGGAGCCCGAGCTCGAGCCCGAACGCGTACGGCCAGAGCCCGTCGTCGCTCCAGTCGACGAGGACGACCTTGCCCGCGACGTCGAGCCCGTCGAGCTCGCGCCGCCCGCCGCGGCGGACGAAGGCGAGCGGGCCGCGCACGCCGCGCGGGCCCGTCTCCGCCGCGCCGCCCATGGACGCGCACTCGTAGCGCCTGCCCTCGACCTCGAGGAACGCGCCCCGGAAGCGCCAGGAGTCGACCGGCACCGGCTCCTCGACGACGTCGCCCAGACCGAGCGAGCGCATCTCGCGGGCGATCCACGCCGTCGCCCTCCGCTCCTCGGGCGTCCCCGCGACCCGGAACCCCAGCGGGTGGGAGCGGAAACGGCCGATCCGCTCGACGACGCGGTGGAGGTACTCGGCCGAGATCGCGCGCTCGACGGGCTCCATGCCCTATCGAACCACGCCGCGCATCCGCGTGACGAGATAGCCTCGCCTCCATGCTGCCCGAGACGGCCGAAGTGGTGATCGTCGGCGGGGGCGCGATGGGGACGAGCGTCGCGTACCACCTCGCGAAGCTGGGGATCACCGACGTCGTGCTCCTCGAGCGCGAGGCCCTCGCGAGCGGCTCGACGAGCAAGTCCGCGGGCGGCATCCGCGCCCAGTTCGCGGACGACCTGAACATCAAGATCGCGCTCCGCTCGATGGCCGAGTTCCAGGCGCTCGACCGGGTGAGCGGGATCGGCTACAAGCGCCACGGCTACCTCTTCCTCCTCGACCGCGAGGAGGACGTCGAGGGCTTCAAGAACGCGGTCGCGCGCCAGCAGGCGCTCGGCGTCCCCACGCAGTTCATCTCGCCCGCGGAGATCAAGGAGCTGATCCCGGCGATCGAGACCGCCGACCTGCTCGCCGCCAGCTACTGCCCGATCGACGGGTACGCCTCGCCCGAGGACGTCGTCCAGGCCTACGCGGGCGCCGCCACGGCGCAGGGCGTCAAGATCCACACGAACACGTCCTTCGAGCGCATGGCGGTCCTGGGCGACAAGATCGTCACGATCGAGACGTCCGAGGGGCGGATCCGCGCCGGGACGGTCGTGTGTGCCGCGGGCGTCTGGTCCCGGGACGTGGGCAACCTGGCGGGCCTCGACATCCCCGTACACGGCGAGGCGCGCTGGATCCACTTCGCGCCGGAGGTCTGGGGGCTCCCGGACCCGTTGCCGCTGACCATCGACTTCTCGACTGGCTTCTACTTCCACCGCGAGGGCAAGGGCCTCGTGTTCGGCGGCCGCGAGCCGACGATCGAGGGCGTGGCGACGCCGGCGACGCACCGGCTGCCGCTGCTCGCCGAGCTCCCCATCCAGTCGTCCTGGTGGGGGTACTACGAGATGAGCCCCGACCACAACGCGATCGTCGGGGAGGCCGAGCAGCCCCGCCGCTTCCTCTACGCGACCGGCTTCTCGGGCCACGGCTTCCAGCAGGCGCCCGCCGTCGGCGAGCACCTCGCCGAG
>DATBJE010000045.1:0-1512 GCA_036556565.1 Gaiellaceae bacterium | reverse complement strand
TACTGGTTCGCAGCCGCGTCCTGGCGGTAGGGCACGTAGAGATCGTGGCTCGTCTCACCGCCCAGCTCGCCGTGAGTCACGTTGCCGACGACGCCCACCACCTTGAGGAAGGGCCCCGGCTTCTTCCGTAGCGGGTCGTAGCGGATCAGCCGTCCGAGAGGATCCTGGCCGGGCCACAGGGTGTCGGCCAGGCGCATGCTGACGATCGCGACCCTCTCGGCGTCGGGACCGTCGAAGCGCGTGAAGGGCCGCCCGACACGGACGGAGATTCCGACCGTGTCGAAGTAGCCCTCGCTCACGCTCTGGTACACGACGTAGGGATTCTTTCGCACTTCGTCCAGGCCCTGGCCCTCGACCTGGACCGTCGCGGGCGCGTTCTCTTCCTGCCGAGCGAGGGGAGGCTGGCTCACGAGCGCGACGCCGCTGATCGTCGCCGATTCGCGCAACGCCTGCTCGGCCCGCTCGTAGTAGCGCGCGATCGTGGCCTGGTCTATGTAGCGCTTCCAGCCGAGGGCCACCCGGAACGTAGCCAGCGACTCGGAGCGGAACCCGCGGTCCCGGGCGACGAGGTCGGCGAAGCCGCGGACCAGCAGCCCGGCCGCGACCAGGAGGACGACCGAAACCGCCACCTGGGCGACGATCAGCCCGTCCCGCAAGCGGCCCGGTGAGCGGCCGCCGGAGCCTCCGCGGGCCGCCTCCTTCAGGGTCGAGGAGAGCGAGGGCCGAGTGAAGTGGATCGCCGGCGCCAGCCCCGACAGGACGCCGGCGAGGACCGAGACCACGAGCGTGAAGGCGAGCACCCGGAAGTCGAGATCGACACGCATCCACGCGGGGAGATCCACGCCGATGGCGGCCCGGAGGAGCCTCATCCACCAGGCGGCGAGGACGAGGCCAAAGGCACCCGACAGCACGCCGAGCACGGCCGCCTCCATGAGGAGCTGGGCGACCATCTCACCCCGCCCGGCGCCGAGCGCCGCCCGCACGGCCATCTCGCGGCCTCGCCCGAGCGCGCGCGCCAGCAGCAGGTTCACGACGTTCGAGCACGCGATCAGGAGCACGAACGCCACTGCCGCCAGCAGGACCAGCAGGTAGGGCCGCGTGTTGCCGGCGTAGAGGTCGCGGAATGCCACCGCGCGCAGGCCCAGGCCCGAGTTGGTCGCGGGATGCTCTTCCGCCAGGCGGCTCGCCAGGACGTCCAGCTCGGCCTGGAGCCGGGCGACGCCGATCCCCGGCTTCATGCGGGCTACGCCTACGACGTTGCGGTACGAACGCTCCTCGTATTGGGCGAACCCGCCGAGGGAGCGGTACACCTCGACGCCGCTCGGATAGTCGAAACCGGCGGGGGCCACGCCCATCACCTCGTAGCCCGGAGCGTGGTCGAGGGCGATCGTCCGCCCGACGGCGTCGGGCCGCGCGCCGAACGCGCGCGTCCAGACCGGATGGCTGAGGATCACGCGGAAGTCCCGCTGGCGGTCGGCGAGGTCGGGCCAGGGATGTCCGAGCGCGAGGTGA
>DATBJE010000044.1:0-23717 GCA_036556565.1 Gaiellaceae bacterium | reverse complement strand
GATCACGCTCAGGAGGAAGAGCGTGATCACCGCGAGCCCGAGTCGTCTGAGGAGGAATCGTGCGATCGCGCACCTCACGCGGGACCGGGACGGGCGCCCCGGTCCCGCGTCATCCTCTCAGCTGGTGAAGCCCGTCTGCGTAAGGTCGATGTGGCCCATCCCGGTGGGCTCGATGCCGCTGACGTTGTTCCGCTCGGCGGAGAGGTGGTAGTAGAAGTACGGGAAGATGACGGGCGTCTCGTCGAGGAGGAACTCCTCGATCGCCTTCGCCGCGGACTTCTGGCCGTCGATGTCGAGGGCCGAGACGAAGTCGACGATCATCCCGTCGAGCGTCTTGTTCTTGAAGTGCGCGGCGTTCCACGTGCCGGCGCTCCCGAGCGCGGCCGTGAGGTAGACCGTCGGGACTCCGCGGTGCCCGTAGTCGGTGATGCCGAGGGGCGAGTCGAGCCAGAAGTCGGAGTAGTACGTCCCGGCGTCGGTGATGTTGAGCTTGATGTTGATCCCGACCTCCTTCGCGGCGCCCTGGAGGAGCTGCGCGAGCTGCGGGATCTCGTAGTTGTCCCAGGTCGAGAGCGTCACGTCGAACCCGTCGCTCTTGCCCGCGTCCGCGAGGAGCTGCTTCGCCTGGTCGACGTTCACCTCGCGCTGCGGGACGGACGTGTCCGTGTACGGGTACACGGGCGCGAACGGGCTGTCGTTCCCGATGTCGGCCTTGCCCTGGAAGAACGCCTCGATGATCGCGGGGCGGTCGAGCAGGAGCGCCATCGCCTGCCGGACGCCCTTGTCCTTGAAGGGCTCCTGGTCGGCCCGCATGTGGATCTGCCGGTGCTGCGCGGCCTTCACCTCGGTGACCCTGATGTTGGGGTCGTTGAGGAGCGCCTCGCCGCCAGCGACGATCTGGAACTGGCTGAGGATGTCGACCTCGCCGCCCTGGATCGCGAGGATGCGGGCCTGGTCCTTGGTGTAGAAGTGCAGCTCGCTCGTGTCGGCGAGCGGCTTGCGGTTCGCGTCCCAGTAGTCCGGGTTCGCCTTGTAGGTGACGCTCTGCTCCGGCGTGTAGGTGTCGAGGATCCACGGGCCGGTGCCCATGAACGTCTTGTCCCACGTAGCCGGGTCGAACCCGTCCGGGATGATGATGACGTTGTAGTTGTCCGAGCTCACGAGGTACGGGAAGCTCCCGTTCGGGCCGTTGAGCGTGACGACGACGGTCGCGTCGTCCGTCGCCTCGGCGGCGCCGGCCGACATCCCGCCGGGATCGCCGAAGGCCGACAGGGCGTTCCCCTTGTTCTTGGGGTCGGCGTTGAGGTTGAGGGTGTAGGCGACGTCCTTCGCCGTCAGCGGCGAGCCGTCGTGGAACGCCGCGCCCTGGCGGATCTTGAAGGTCCATTCGGAGCCGTCGGCGTTCGAGGTCCACGACTCCGCGAGCCGGGGCTCCAGCTCGAGCTGGTCGTTCGACCAGGCGAGGTACTCGCCGGACTGGCCGAGAACGCAGAGGCCGCCCTCGTCGTAGACGACGAGCGGGTTGAGCTCGATCGCGGGCGCGACGATGCCCGTGCGGAGCGCTCCGCCCGTCCTCGGCGCGGCGGCGCTCGTGTCCGTGCCGCCCGTGGCCGCTGCCTCCTCGTCGTCGTCCCCGCCGCACGCCGCGGCGATGAAGGAGAGCGACGTCAGGGACAGGCCGAGAACCGTCCCACGGCGGATGAACTCACGCCGGTTGATCTTGCCCGCGACCAGCGAGTCGATCAGGTTGCTCTCGACCTCGGTGCTGGCTCTGCGAAGGTCGTCGACGCGCCGCTGGGTCTCGTCCATTCTCGGAGCTCCTCTCGCTACTCGGGAACCGCCCTTATCGCACGGTCCTCGGATTCCGTCAACTGGTAGGACGTCCGTCGCGCGGCGGGGTTTGCCCGGCGACGGCCCCCGAGCGCACCAGGTCGCGGACGGGGTCGAGATCCGGGGTGAGCGTGTCGCCCTCGTCCATGAACGGCACGAGCTCGCGCACGAGCTCGCGCGCCCGCCGGGTTCCCGTTCCGAGAGCCGGCGGATCACGGAGGTCGACGGCCTGCGAGGCGATCACGAGCTCGATCGCCACGAGCGACTCGCCGAGGCTCACCATGTCGGCGAGCCGGCGGGCTGCGAGCGGCGCCATGGTGACCCGGTCCTCGATCCCCTCGGCGTGCGTCGTCGTCACGACCTCGAAGGAGACGGGCTGGGCGAGGAGCCGCGCCTCGGCGGCGAGCGCCTGCGCGGTCACGCCCAGCTCGGCCAGCGAGTTCTCCGCGAGCCCCTGCCGCGGCGCGAGAGCGTCCGGCAGGCCGGTGAGGGGGCCCTGCAGGAGCTTCTCCAGGCGCTCGCAGGCGCTCGTGAGCGCGGGCGCGAGGGCGATGCGGAGGAAGTCGAGCGCCGCGGCGAGCGGGAGGACGTCGAAGTTCGCGACCGAGACGATCCGGTCCTCCTCGACGACGAGGAGCGGGTTCTCCTGGGCGGCGTTCAGCTCCGTCACGAGCTGGCCCTGCGTGAAGGCGAACGCGTCGCGGAGGGCGCCGTGCACGTGCGGGATGCAGCGGAACGTGAGCGGGTCCTGGAGGTTGCGGGCGGCTCCGGGCTCCCAGAGGTAGCTGCCGTCCAGCGCCTGGCGCAGAAACGTCAGTGAGGTGACGATGCCCGCGTAGGGTCGGACCTCGGCGATCGCTGGGTGGAGGAGCGTGAGGTTCGCCGCGAAGGCCTCGAGGTCGAGCGCGCCCGCCACGTCCAGCGTGGCCAGGAGGCGCTCGGCGTCGGCGAGCGCCAGGCCCGCGAGCGCGGTCGAGAAGGCGTTCGAGTTGAGCAGGCAGAGGCCCTCCTTCGCGCGGAGCTCGACGCCGGCGAAGAGGGCGTGCGCGATGTCTGCGTTGGGCGGGAGATCAGCCTGCCCGATCGAGCCGAGCAGCCGGACCCGCGGGTGCTCGCGGCCGTTGAGGGCGGTGACGAAGCGCTGGGCGATCTCTGGCCGGGCTCCTCCGGTCGCCCGGGCGAGGAGGTTGGCGATCCGGAGCATCGTCGCGCGCACGACCTCCTCCGGCGCGTCCGGGCCGGCGGAGACGCGGTGGTTCTCGATCAGCGCCCGGTTGAACGCGGCGACCTCCTCCGGCGGGACGCGCGTCTTCTTGCGCGCCCCGACGCCCGTCGAGAGGCCGTAGACCTCGTCGCCGCGCTCGAGGACGCGCTCGACGAGGTCGGCGCCGGCCCGCATGCGCGTCACGGCCGCGGGGGCGAGCTCGACCTGCTCGCCCGCGCGCGCGACGCGGACGAGCGCGTCGAGCGTCAGGCTCGCCCCGTCCAGGACGACGGTCATCTCAGCTCCACACCAGGCCGGCGGTCTCGACGATCGTCCGGAGCTTCGCTTCCTCGTCCTCGCGCGTGAGCGCGTTCCCGAGCACCGACGTCGCGAAGCCGCACTGCGGTGACAGCGCCAGGCGCTCGAGCGGGATCACGCGGGCAGCCTCGCGGATGCGGGCGATGAGCTGCTCGGGCGTCTCGCGGCGCCCGGACTTCGTCGTCACGAGGCCGAGGACGACGTGCGTGTCCTCGGGCACCGCCGCGAGCGGCTCGAAGCCGCCGGAGCGCTCGTCGTCGTACTCGAGGAGGAGCCGCTGCGCCCGCACGCGCGGGAAGACCTGCTCGGCGAGCCAGCCGTAGTCGCCCTCGACGAGCCACCGGCTCGCCTGGTTGCCACGGCAGAGGTGGAAGCCGAAGGTCACGCCCGGCCGGTCGCCGATGACGAGGTTGTCGAGCTCGAGCCCGAGGGCGAGCCACCGCTCGGCGGGCCAGCCGCGGCTCGCATAGAAGTCGCGGTAGCGGGGGTCGAGCAGCAAAGGGTAGTGCGGCGCGTCGAGCTGGACGTACGTGACCCCGAGCCTGACGAGCTCGTCCACCTCGTCCCGCAGGAGCTCTGCGACGTCGACGAGGAAGTCCTCGAGCGTCGGGTACGCCTCGCGAGAGCGCTCGGGCTCGTAGAAGTTGGCGAAGAGGCTGGGGCTCGGGAGGGTCACCTTGAGGATCCGGTCGGTGCGCCCGCGGGCGTACGCGACCTCCTCCGCGGTCAGGAAGCGCCTCCGGCGCAGCTTCGCGACCACTCCGAGCGGCGGCCGCTCGACGACGAGGTCGCCGAGCTCGTCGCTTCGCCACTCGCCCCAGAGGAAGGCGTCGAGGTTCCAGGTGCCGAACCCGTCGACCGCCGCCGGGAGCTGGCTCTGGAAGGAGAGCCGCCGCATCTCGCCGTCGGTGACGACGTCGAGCCCCACGTCCTCCTGGAGCCTGATCGCCTCGTCCACGGCGCGGTCCTCGACGCGCTCGAGCTCCGCCGCCGAGAGCTCGCCGGCGGCGAACCGCTCCTGGGCCTCGAGGAGCTCCGGAGGCCTGAGCAGGCTGCCGACGACGTCCGTCCGGGCCTCGATCACGCGGGTAGCGTACGCACGACCGCTACTCTTCGGGCTTCGCGCGGACGCGCGGGGGTTCCCGGATGAGAGACGTGCTCGTGCTCTGCCCGCAAGAGCGGGACCTGAATGCGATCCGGGCGGCCGGGCTCGAGCAGCGTCACTCGGTCCGCTTCGTGGGCTCCGACCTCGACCAGCTCGAGGAGTTCGACCCCGAGGCCTTCCTCGCCGAGTGCGAAAGGATGCCGGCTGACGCCGTGGTCGCCACGAAGGACCTGTCCGCGTTCCTCGCGACGATCCTGGCCGACCGGCGCGGCCTTCCCGGCCCGAGCCCGCAGGCGATGTTCCGCTGCCAGCACAAGCCGACCTCGCGCGCGATCCAGCAGCGGGTCGTCCCCGAGGCGACACCCCGGTTCGCGCTGATCGAGCAGAACGGCCCCCCGCCGCTGCCGCTCCCCTTCGTCGCCAAGCCGGTCGTCGGACGGCTTTCCCAGAACGTCTTTCGCATCGACGACGAGGAGGCGCTCCTCGCGCTCCACGAGCTCGACCGCTACACGGGGCGCTACGCGGAGATCGCCGCGCTCGCAGGCGTCGATCCGGCGTCGGTGCACGGATTCCTGGGCGAGGCGTTCCTCTCGGGGATCGAAGTGACCCTCGAGGGCTACGTCCACGAAGGCGTCGTCACCACGATCGGGATCACCGACTCCGTCAAGTACCCGGGCACGCTCAGCTTCGAGCGGTTCGAGTACCCGAGCGCGCTCCCCGCCGAGCGCCAGGCCGAGCTCGCGGCCGTCGCCGCGCGCGTCCTCCCCGCTCTGGGGTTCGACGCCGGCTTCTTCAACGTCGAGTTCTTCGTCTCGCCCCGCGGCCCGGCGCGGATCATCGAGGTGAACGGCCGGATCGCCTCGCAGTTCGCCCCGCTCATGCTCGGGGTGCACGGGCGCTCGAGCTACGACGCGCTGTTCGAGCTTGCGCTCGGCCGCGACCCGCGGTGGGACGTGGGGGCGCCCGCCTGCGTCGGCGTCAGCTACTGCCTGCGCGTCTTCGAGGACGCGTACGTCGAGGCGGTGCCCGACCCGGAGCCGGACCTCGAGGTGCTCGTGCGCCCCGGCGTCCTCCTCTCGGAGCAGGGCGCGAACGACGCGCAGAGCTACCGGCTGGCGATCTTCACCGGGTTCGGGGAGACGCGCGAGGAGGCCGTCGCGCGCTGCCGCGAGCGCGCCGCGTCCCTCAGCTTTCGGCTGGCGCCGCTGCCGGTTCGCTGAGGGCGGGCTGCTCGGTCCCCCGCGCCTCGCTGTTCGAGATCCCGATCGCGCCGACCGCCGCGCCGGCGAAGGTGAGCGCCGCCGCGAGGATCATCCCCGCCCGAAACCCGTCGACGGACGCCTCGCGAAGCTCGGGAGCGGTCTGGTTCTTGGCGAGCGGCACCGCGCCGGGGGCGTCCGTCCGCGCGTCGAAGACGAGCCCGATGATGAGCCCGATGACGGCGACCGCGACGAGGCTGCCCAGGCGTGACACGGTCGAGTTGACGCCGGAGGCGATGCCCGCGTAGCGCTCCGGGGCGGATTTGAGCGCGGTTGCGGTGATCGGCGCCACCATCATCGCGAGTCCCAGCGAGAAGAGGCCGAGCCCGACGATGCCGGCCGTCCAGAAGTCGGACCGGTCCTGGACGAGGAGGAAGACGAGCGTGCCGAGCCCCATCAGCGCGGGGCCGAGCGTCAGGAAGAGGCGCGGACCGTGCGCGTCGGAGAGGGCGCCGAAGCGCGCGGCCAGGAAGATCATCACGATACTCACCGGGATGTTGATGAGCCCGGTCTCGAACGGCGAGAAGCCCAGGAACTGCAGGTAGATCGTGAAGAACACGAGGAAGCCGTAGAGGCCGGCGTAGACGAGGAATGTCTCGACGTTCGCGACCGCGAAGTTGCGGGCGCGGAAGAGCGCGAAGGGGAGCATAGGCTCCTCCGTCCGCCGCTCGACGACGACGAACGCCGCGAGAGCCACGACCGCGCCGACGAACGACCACCAGACCGCGCCGAGGCCCTTGTCGGCTCCCTCGACGAGCCCGTACGTGAGCAGCCCGAAGCCGAGGGCGGCGAGCGCCGCGCCGGGGAGGTCGAGACGGCGCGGGTGCTCGGCGGGATGCTCGTCCTCGAGGCGCCCGGCGAGCGCGAGCAGGACCGCGGCGCCCGCGAGCGGCAGGTTGATGAAGAAGATCCACCGCCACGAGACCCACTCGACGAGCGCCCCTCCCAGCGGAGGCCCGGCGATCGTGGCGACGCTCGTGAACGAGGTCCAGAGGCCGATCGCCCGCCCCGCGTCCGCTCCGTAGACGCCGCGGAGCAGCGCGAGCGAGTTCGTAGTCAGGAACGCGCCGGCGACGCCCTGGAGCGCCCGCGCGACGATGAGCATCGCGCCGTTCGGCGAGATCCCGGCGAGGATGGACGCGACGGCGAACCCGGCGGCCCCCGCGACGAAGACGCTGCGGCGGCCGTAGCGGTCGCCGACGGCGCCGCCGACGAGGTAGAGGGCCGCGAGCGCCAGCGAGTAGGAGAGAAAGATCCACTGCTGGCCGGTGAGGCCGAGATCGAGGTCCTCCTCCATCGTCGGAAGCGCGACGATGACGACGGTCGCGTCGATGAACGCGAGGGATGACCCGAGGATCGTCGCGGCGAGGGTGAGGCGCCGCTTCCTGTCGACACCGTCGGTCCCCACGCCGCGGAGGATACGCCAGCGAGGTCTAGACTCCAGGCCGTGGACGTTCGCCTCGCCATTGCCTCACGGCGCGAGGTCCGCGAGTACGACCAGCGGCCGATCCCTCCCGAGGTCGAGCGGTGGATCCTCGACGCGGGCAGGCTGTCGGGCAGCGCCCAGAACCGCCAGCCCTGGCGGTTCGTCGTCGTGGAGAGCGCCGACGTCCGCGAGCGGCTCGCCGAGTGCGTCTTCGCCCCCGGGAACGTGCGCAGCGCGACGCTGGTCGTCGCGATCGTCCTCTCCGGCGACCGCCCCGCGGCCCTCGACGCGGGCCGGCTGATGCAGAACATGCTCCTCGCCGCGCACGGCGAGGGCGTCGGGGGCTGCCCCAACGGGATGCCCGACCGCGACCGGGCCGCCGAGGTGCTCGGGCTCGGCGACGGCGAGCGCCCGGTCAACGTGCTGACCTTCGGCTACGCAGCGCGGCCGCGCGACCCGGAGAGCCGGGCGGCCGAGGAGTGGAGCGCCCGCGCGAACCGCAAGCCGCTCGACGAGCTCGTCACGCGGACCTGATCGACGCGGACGCCGCCCGCCCGCGACCGAACGTCGTGGCCCAAGTAACAGACTGTTACTTGGAAGAAATCGGCCCCGGGTTGCCGAGTCCCGTAAGTGCCCGTGGCGAACGGAGCACTCCTCGGCGGCCAAGGGCACTAAGTAACAGACTGTCACTTAGTGGAGTCGTCTTCGCCTGAAGGGCGCCCGGGGGCATTGCCGCGGGAGGCACGTGCTTGACGCGGGGGGACCCGACCCGGCATGAATGCACGAGGCCTCGACGGCCCTCTCGCCCTCGTCGACCGGAGGTTTTCGTATGGAAGCGTGGCAGAAGTACGCGGCTGAGCTGCTCGGGACGTTCGTCCTCGTCTTCGGGGGGACGACGGCCATCGTCGCCACGTCCCTCATGGGCGTGCCCGTCCTGCTCGCCGTCCCGTTCGCCTTCGGCCTCGCGCTCCTCGCCGGGCTGTACGCCTTCGGCGAGGTCTCCGGCGGCCACTACAACCCGGCCGTCTCGCTCGCGATGTTCCTCGACCGCCGCCTCTCCAGCCCCGACCTGTTCCGCTACTGGGGCGCCCAGTTCGCCGGCGCGATCCTCGCCTCGCTCGTCCTGCTCCTCGCCACGACGCAGGACGACGTCGCCTCGACGGCGACCGTGCCGGGCGTCCTCGGCAGCGGCACCGCGTTCCTGATCGAGCTCGTCTTCACGGCCATCTTCGTCCTCGTCATCCTCCAGGCGAGCGTCAGCGGCCGGTTCGGGTCGAGCGCGCTCATCGCCATCCCGCTCACGCTCCTCGCCATCCACTTCGCGGCGATTCCGTTCTCCGGCTCCTCGGTGAACCCGGCGCGGACCTTCGGCCCGGCCCTGATCGGGAACGAGTGGACCGGGATCTGGATCTACTTCATCGCGCCGCCGCTCGGGGCCGCGCTCGCCGTCGCGATCCACCGCGGAGTGATGGGGGCCGTCGTCCGCGCGCCGGAGGCGGCCGTCGCCGAGGTGCTCGAGGAGGGCGACACGCCCGACGCGGGGCCCCGCCGCTAAGCGGGGCTCACCAGGCGGGGACGTTGTCCTCGGCCGGCTGCAAGCGCTTGTCGATCGCCGTTCGCGTGATCCACGCCGCCACGGCGGCGAGGACGGCCGCCGGCAGCACATCCGTGCTCCCCGTGCCCACGAGGAGGGCGGCGATCAGGAGCGACGCGATGACGAGCCGCGTCATGGCGACCATCCCCGCGGTGGCGCCGACGGCGACCGCGAGGGTCGGCGAGGCGTCGAACGCGACGACGGCGAGCATGGCCAGGGCCACGCCGAGGAAGATCGCCGGGAACACGGGCCCGCCCCGGAACCCGCAGGAGAGGCTGATCGCGTACGCGAGGCCCTTCGCCACGATGAGGACGACGAGGATGCCGGCCGAGTCCTCCGCGACGACGTCGGGCAACGACGACTGTCCCGAGAAGAGGACGTCCTGCGAGCTCGCCCCGAGCAGGTCGGCGAGCTGGGCGAGAAGGCCGACCGCCAGGCCGCCCGCGAGGAGCAGCGGCCGCATCCCGAGCCGTGCGGGGCCCCGGTCCAGGACCGCGCTGCCGAGCTGGCGGACGACGCCGATGACGAGCGCCGTCAGGATCCCGACCGCGACGCCGATTGCAAGGTCGCGGACGCTCGTCCCGTCGTAGGCGGGCAGCCCGGGGACCGAGAGGACGGTCTCCTCGATGCCGCCCCAGTTGCCGAGCCCGACGAAGAGGAGGTAGCCGATCGCCGCGGCGACCAGCCCCGGCAGGAGGATCGGGATCAGCATCGCGCCTGCCCCGATGCCGGCCTCGATGAGGAGGACGCCCGCGACGAGCGGCCCGCCGAACAGCGCCGAGATGGCCGAGAAGGACCCGGCGGTCGCGAGCACCATGCGCTCCTCCTTGCCCATGCGGAAGTACGGCGCGACGGCCATCCCGACCGCCGAGCCGAGGGCGATCAGGGGCGCCTCGGGGCCGAGCACCGCCCCGAACGCGAGCGTGCCGAGGGCCGCGAGGGCAACCCCGGGCGCGTGCGCGAGCGGCGTCGGCTCGACGCTGAGCCCTCCCAGCGGGACGTGGCCGCCGTCGCCGGGCAGGAAGCTGCGCGCCGCGATGACGACGGCGGCGCCGACGACGGGCAGGCCGACGACGAGGAACCACGGGGGCGACGAGTAGCCGAGCGCGTCGGGGAGGTCGTGCCAGACCCAGCCCTCCGCTTCGTGCACGACCGCGAGGAAGCCCGCGGCGACGGCGGCGGCCGGCAGCCCGATCAGGGCGCCGGTCAGGATCAGGCGGAGGTACTGGGCGCCGCTGAGCGTGGGCCTGGGCGTCTCGTTCATCCGTGGCATTCTCGTGGAGGCGCCAGACATCTCTCTGGGCACCGAGCGCGGCGCGACCGCGACGCGCCCGCGGCATGATGTCCTCCGACCCGAAGGAGGGGCACATGCTCGGTTGGATCGACGACATCGAACGGGTGACGCTCGACAACGAGACATTTCGCACGGTCGTGTACACGGGCGAGCACACGCAGCTGACGGTGATGCGGCTCGGGGCCGGGGAGGACATCGGCTGGGAGTCGCATCCGCACCTGGATCAGTTTCTGAGGATCGAGCAGGGCCGCGGGCGGGCCGAGTTCGGTCGAACGGAGGATCGCGTCGAGGAGACCCACGACGTCGAGGCCGACTGGGCGATCGTCGTCCCGGCCGGGGTCTGGCACAACGTCGTGAACATCGGCGACGGAGAGCTGAAGCTCTACTCGCTCTACTCGCCGCCCGAGCACCCCGATGGCACGGTCCACCGAACGAAGGCGGACGCCGAGGCAGCCGAGGCCGAGCACGGCGGCTGACAGGTTTACCAAGACCTAACCGAAGCCTGCGAAAGCTTGGGAGAAACCGGGGGCCGCGCTCGGACGAGGCTCCCTAGAGTCGGTCTCCTCGAGTACGAACCGACGCGAAGGGGGAGAGACAGATGTCCAGAGCAGTAAGAACGGGAGCCCTGACGAAGGTCGGCCTCGCGATCGCGATCGCCGGGCTTCTCGCGGTCGCCTATTCGGTCTTCGCCACGAGGTCGGCGGCAGCCGCTCAGCCTTCGTGCCGGGGCGTGACCGCCACGATCGTCGGGACGAGCGGTCCCGACAAGTTGGAGGGGACCGCCGGTCGAGACGTGATCGTCGCGAAGGGCGGCGCGGACGACGTGGAGGGTCGCGGTGGCAACGACCTCATCTGCGCCGGGGGCGGGAACGACCAGGCCGAGGGCGACGCCGGAAACGACAGGATCTTCGGAGGTCGCGGCAACGACGAGCTCGAAGGGAAGAGCGGCGGCGACGTGCTCAACGGAGGCCCGGGCTTCGACAAGGGCCAGGGTGGTCCCGGTAACGACACATGCGTGAGCGTCGAGCGGGCGGAGACCTGCTGACTCTCGAATCCGCATCGGCGCGGCCGCCCTCGCGGCGGTCGCGCCGCTGAGTTCGAGGTGTCGATCTCGTCTACACGGGGAAGACGAGAAACCGAGCGAACGAGAGGAGAGACCGATGCAGCACGACATCACGCCGTGCCTGTGGTTCGACACCGAGGGCGAGGAGGCAGCCGCCTTCTACACATCCGTGTTCCCGAACTCGAAGATCCTGGACGTCGCCCACTACGGCGAGGCGGGGCCCCGCGACGCGGGCACCGTGATGACCGTCCGCTTCGAGCTGGACGGGCGACCGTTCCTGGCGCTCAACGGCGGCCCGGAGTTCACCTTCAGCGAGGCCATCTCGTTCCAGGTCTTCTGCAAGACGCAGGACGAGGTTGACACGTTCTGGAGCGCCCTCACCGAGGGCGGGGAGGAGGGCCCCTGCGGCTGGCTGAAGGACAAGTTCGGCCTGTCGTGGCAGATCGTCCCGACGCGCCTCATCGAGCTGCTCGAGGACCCGGACCCGGAGAGGTCGCAGCGGGCGATGCGGGCGATGCTCGAGATGAGGAAGATCGAGATCGCAGAGGTCGAGCGCGCCGTGGACGGCGTGGGAGCGGTGCAGGCGGGCTAGGAGGACGACCGGCGGGCCGGGACCGCCTGCGTCAGCCGCGGTTGCCCTCCGTGGGCAGATGTGTATACTGAACCGGATGGTTCAGTATACGACGACCGTCGACCGCGCGTTCTCGGCCCTCGCCGACCCGACGCGCCGCGCCGTCCTCGAACGGCTCGGTGCCGGCACCGCGACGATCAGCGAGCTGGCAGAGCCCTTCGGCATGTCGCTAACCGGGATGAAGAAGCACATCCGGCTGCTCGAGGAGGCGGAGCTCGTGACGACGGAGAAGGTGGGTCGCGTCCGCCGGTGCATGCTCGCGCCCTACGCCTTCGAGGGCATCAGCACGTGGCTGAAGCGGCTCGACCGTTTCGCGCAGGTCGTCGAACGGACGAAAGGAGCACGATGAACAGCACCACCGTCACCACCCCGAACGAGCTCGAGATCCGGGTCGAGCGGGTCTTCGACGCCCCGCGCGCGCACGTCTACTCCGTCTGGACGGATCCGGCGCTGATCCCCGAGTGGTGGGGAGACGGCACGGTCGTCGAGAAGATGGACGTCCGCCCGGGCGGCGCGTACCGGTTCCGCACCGCCTACGGCGTCGTCGAGGGCGAGTTCCGCGAGGTCGAGCCTCCGGAGCGCCTCGTGCAGACGTTCCAGAACCACCTCCAGACGCTCGAGTTCGAGGATCTCGGCGAGCAGACGAGGCTAACGCAGACGATGCGATTCGAGACGACCGAGCAGCGGGACACGACGATGCAGTACGGCGTCGAGGAGGGCGCGAAGAGCGGCTTCGCACGCGTCGACGCGCTGCTGGAGAAGATCGCGGCGTGACGCCGGCGCCGCGCGCCGGAACGCCCATCTCGTCTAGCTCTCCCACCTCCGGGTCGGCGCCACGCTCGTCCTCGACCGCGACGGGACGTGGCTCGATCCGGAGCTTCGGGAGGACGACCCGTCGCCGCTACAGTGATCCCGTGCGGACTCGTGATCTTCAGGAGGTGGCGTGATGAGCGGTTCGGTCGAGAGGGCGATTCTCGCGGGTGGGTGCTTCTGGGGCATGCAGGACCTCATCCGCAGGCGGCCCGGCGTCGTGTCGACGAGAGTCGGCTACACGGGCGGTGACGTCCCCGAGGCCACCTACCGCAACCACGGCACGCACGCCGAGGCGATCGAGATCCTCTTCGACCCCGAGCAGACGTCCTATCGCGACCTGCTCGAGCTCTTCTTCCAGATTCACGACCCGACGACGCTGAACCGTCAGGGGAACGACGTCGGGATGAGCTATCGCTCGGCCATCTACTACGTCGACGACGAGCAGCGGCGCATCGCGGAGGACACGATCGCCGACGTCGAGGCCTCGGGCCTCTGGCCCGGGAAGGTCGTGACCGAGGTCGCGCCGGCCGGCCCGTTCTGGGAGGCCGAGCCCGAGCACCAGGACTACCTCGAGCGCTACCCCAACGGCTACACGTGCCACTACCCGCGGCCGGACTGGGTCCTGCCGCGCCGCACGGCGACGACCGCCGGCTAAGAGGAGAGAGCCCGCGCCAGGCTCAGCGCCGGTCGAGCACCTCGCGCAGCCTGCGCGCGAAGGCCTCGGGCTGGCCGGCGTATCCGAACTCGCCACCGAGGAAGCCGCCGTGGTGGCTCGGGAACACGGTCGCGTCCTGGCCGAGGAGCTCGGCGGTGGCCACTGCGGTACGTCCGGTGAACGTGTCCACCGACTCCTCGCCCACGGCGATCACGACACGCGTCGGCGCGGCGGCGAGGGCAGCGACGTCTGGCCGGTAGCTGCTGACCGCCCAGGAGCGGTCGGACAGGAGCGGGTCGTCGCGTGAGCAGCCGTCGTCCTCGGCCGGAAGCCCGAACCGGGCCGGGTCGGCCGCGGGCTGCGCGAAGTACTCGTCGGTGTACTCGCCACGCCACGAGGCCAGCACCATGAAGGCCGCCATGCCGGCGCCCCACCCGTTGGCCTCGTAGGCGTCACGGACGGCGGCGCGGGCGCGCTCGGCCGCCTCGGAGTCCGGGAGCACCGGGATGAGCGGCGGCTCGTGGGCGACGAGGGTCGTCACGTCGTCGGGATGGGCGGCGACGAGCGCGAGCGCCGTCGCCGCGCCGCCGCTGCTCGCGAACATCTCGACCGGCCCGGCGCCGACCGCCAGGATCACGGCGTGGACGTCGTCCGCCTGGACGGTGGGCGCGTTGTCGACTCGGCCGTCCGTGCGGACGCTGCGGCCGAGGCCGCGCGGGTCGTAGGTGACCACGGTCCGATCCGGGAAGTGCGATGCCAGTGTGGCGAAGCCGCCGGCGTCCATCGGCTGACCGATCATGAACAGGGGCGGGCGCCCGTCGAGGGTGGGCAGCGGGCCGCGGACGTCGTAGACGATCTCGGCGCCGAGGGTCTCGAGCGTGTGCGTCGTCGTCATGACCGTTTCGACGGCTCCCGCGGCAAGAACTCATCGGACCCTACGCGTGGAGCACGCTTGACATGTGACCTAAGGGTCACGTATCGTGGCGATGTGACCGACGACGACCGGGTCTTCAAGGCGCTCGCCGACCCGACGCGGCGCTTCCTGCTCGACCGGCTCTTCGGGCGGGACGGCCGAACGCTCACCGAGCTCGAGTCGCAGCTGGAGATGACCCGCTTCGGCGTGATGAAGCATCTCCGCGTGCTCGAGGACGCCGGTCTCGTCGTCACCCGCCGGTCGGGCCGGGAGAAGCTCCACTACCTCAACCCGGTCCCGATCCGGTTGATCCACGATCGCTGGATCGACAAGTACAGGGAGCGCCGCGTCTCGGCGCTCGTCGACCTCAAGACCCAGTTGGAGGAGAGCGCATGACCACCGCGACACCGACGAGCACGCAGGTCTACCAGCTGTTCATCAAGGCCACGCCTGAGCAGGTGTGGCACGCGATCACGAAGCCCGAGTTCACGACGAGGTTCTTCTTCGCCTCCCGCGTCGAGATCGCGGACGGGAGGCGCCGCGCGTACGGCCCCGGCGGTGAGCTCTGGGGCGATTCGGCGATCCTCGAGGAGGACCCGCCGCGCCGGCTCGTGCACGAGTGGCAGGGCCTCTACGATCCCGACCTCGCCGCCGAGGAGCCGAGTCGCGTGACGTGGGAGATCGAGCCGCACGACGCCGGCGTCACGAAGCTGACGCTCGTCCACGACCGGCTCGAGGGCGCTCCCAGGACGGCGGAATCGGTGGCGGGCGGCTGGATGCTCGTCCTCAGCGGGCTCAAGACGCTCCTCGAGACCGGCGAGCCGCTGGCGGGCTGAGGCGTTCCCAGAGCCCTCTGGTTTCAGGACTCAGGCGGTAGGAGATGCTGCCAGGAGGGCGCACCACCCCTGCCCAAGCGGAAGCCTTCGGACGGACTCGAACCGACGACCCCCTCCTTACCATCCTGGGGCAAAGCCGGGAAGGATGGGCACGGCCGGTCGTCTCGGCGCGACTGGCGTTACGGCCGTTTCAGAGCGCCGAGCTTCGGCGTGGAGCGTGACCCGGGGTTCCGAGCATCTGGGCAATCGGCTCGGCAGTTTGTCTGACGTCGAGCCTGGGGTCGACCAGGCGGTGGAACAGAAGTCCGTCGAGCGCCGCCGCGAGTAGAACAGCCGTCGCTTCGATGTCCAGCGCGGGGTCGATCTCGCGGTTGGCACGTGCGGTCTTGAGTCTCTCGAGGATGATTGCCCGGAACCGCCGGGATGCTTGCTTCGTCCAGCGCCGAAATGCCGGATCTCGTGTTGCCTTGACCATCGCTTCGGCGAGAATCGTTGCGCCGGGCGTCCGCTGCCCCCTCCGCTCGATCCACTCGAGCATCGCCGTGATTCCGTCCTGCACCGTGGCAGCTGAGACGAAGACATCGATCGACGGTCCGAGTTCCTCGAGCAGGGCGTATTCAGCGGCCTCCATGACCAGCGCTGCAATCGATCCGAAGTGGTAGTGCACGAGTGCCGGGTTCACACCCGCACGCTCGGCGATTGCGCGTGTACGGACGCGATCGATCCCGATCTCTGCCATCAGCTCGACCGTCGCTTCCACGATCCGCTCCCGCGTCGACCCTTCGGCCGCCGCGGCCGTCGCGATGTCTTCTCTTGGTCCATCCGATTTGGGCATGTGCCCAAAAGTAGCTTGTCCGGCCGCTCGGCGTCAAGCCTCTCCACCAAAAGCGACCCGCGTTGACAAGCTCACCACCTTGGGCATATGCTTTGGGCAAGTGCCCAAGTTGATCTGGGATCGGAGAGCCGAAGATCGCGGAGAGACATGAGCGAGGACATCGTCCGCATCGAGGGCCTGGTCAAGCAGTTCGGCAGCTTCCGGGCGCTGGACGGCCTCGACCTCGTCGTAGCCCGCGGCGAGGTGCACGGGCTCCTCGGGCCAAACGGCGCGGGGAAGTCCACCACGATCCGGATCCTGCTCGGCCTGATGCGCCGCGATGGCGGCAGGATCACGCTCTACGACCGTGACCCATGGAGCGAGGGAACCAAGCTGCGGAGCGACCTGGCCTACGTGCCCGGTGACGTGTCGCTGTGGGCGGGTCTCACCGGAGGGGAATGCATGGACATCCTGGCCGGGGTCCACGGTGGGATGAACCCTGTGCTGCGGGCCGACCTGATCGAACGTCTCGACCTCGATCCGACCAAGCGGGCGCGCGACTACTCCAAGGGCAACCGCCAGAAGGTCGCGCTCGTCGCGGCGCTCGCGAGCGAGGTGGGACTGATCGTCCTGGACGAGCCAACCTCAGGGCTCGACCCCCTGATGGAGCAGGTGTTCCAGGCGGTGATCCGGGAGCGCTGCCAGGAGGGCGCGACGGTTCTGCTGTCCAGCCACATCCTCTCGGAGGTGGAGGCGCTCGCCGACCGGGTCAGCATCATCCGGCGCGGCAAGACGGTGACGTCCGGAACGCTCGCGGACCTGCGGCGCCACACCCGGACCAGCGTGCACGCGCTGACCGCATCCGCCGTCGGGTCCCTGGAAACGGTCTCCGGGTTGGAGAACCTCACCACCGGTCACGTCGACGGAAGCATGGAGACGCGGTTCACCGTCGGTCCTGATGGGCTCGACCACGCGATCGGACTCATCCACGCGGCCAGCATCCGGAGCCTCACCGTCGAGCCGCCGAGCCTCGACGAGCTGTTCCTGCGGAACTACAGCGACGACGAGACCCGCCCGGTGCGAGCATGACGGGCACCGGGGCCATGCTGGACATCTTCTGGCGCGTGCAGCGCCGACGTCTCCTCGTGTGGGTGCTCGCCGCCGTGGGCACCCTTGCGCTCACCGCGACCGCCGTGGCTCGACTCTACGACACGCCCGAGGAGATCGCGTCGTACGGTGCGGCCCTGGTCAGTGACGCTCTGATCGCGATCAACGGCCACGTGGAGGGCATCGACACCCTTGGGGGCATCATCCAGGACGAGTTCGGTTTCGTTGCCTCGTTCCTGATGCCGCTCATGGGGCTCGCTCTGGTTGCGGGAATGACACGGGGCGAGGAGGAGTCCGGTCGTCTCGAGGGGCTGCTGGCAGGGCGGATCGACCGACGAGTCCCGGTTGTGAGTGCGTTGGTGCTCGTGAGCGCCGTCGTGGTGATGATGGACGTCGGCTTCGTGCTCTCCCTGCTGGCCGCCGGAATCGAGCTGGGGCCGGCCGTGCTCTACGCCCTGGCCCTCGGCATGGTGAGCGTCGTCTTCGCGGCGCTCGCCGCGGTTTGTGCCCAAGTCGTCCTACATGGCAGGGGCGTCTATGCCCTCGGCTTCGCGGCCATCGCGCTCTCCTACATCCTGCGTGGCGTCGGCGACGTGTCCGACACCTTCTGGGTGTGGCTCTCCCCACTCGGGTGGCTCGAGAAGACCGCTCCTTTCGCCGATGATCAGCGCTGGTGGGTCCTGCTCATCCCCACGGCTGTCGCGACCGGGCTGTCCGTCCTCGCAGTCGTTCTGGCTGGACGCCGGGACCTTGGTGCGGCGCTGTACCGCCAAGGGCCAGGTGAACCGTCGGCCTCTGCGTGGCTGGTCCGACCCCTCGGCCTCGCGCTGCACGAGCAACGCGGCTCGTTCCTCGGGTGGCTGGTCGGATCGGTCGCGTTGGCTGCGGTCATGGGCGCGCTGGCGCAAGACGTCGTCGGCGCCATCCTCGGCAACCCCTCGCTGAGCAAGGCGATGGGGATCACCGCGGCGAACGCCGCCGACGGCTTCCTCGCGTCGACCCAGGTCTACCTCGCCATCATCGCCTGCGGCTATGTCGTCCAGGCGCTCGGGTTACTGCGACGCGACGAGGCGGCTGGCCGCCTCGAACCCATCCTCGCTGGAGCGTTGGGCAGGATACGGTGGCTCGGCGCACAGGTGCTCGTCGTGACCACCGGCCTGGTCGCGGTGGTCGTGGTCTCGGCAGTCGTGTTCGGCGCCGCCACTGCGCTCTCGACCAGTGACTCCGGCTACGTCGGTAAGTTGCTGACGTCCGGGCTGGCCTATCTGCCGGCCGAGCTGGTCATCGCGGCCGTCGCCGTGCTCCTCTACGGCTGCATTCCGCGTGCGTTCGCCCTGGCCTGGGCGGCGTTCGGCGCGGTCACGTTCATCGGCCTGCTGGGCGCGGGTCTCCAGCTTCCCGACTGGGTACTGAACCTGTCTCCGCTGACCCACGTGGGAAAACCGCCGGTCGACGACGTCGACACCACGGCGCTGGCCTGGCTGGGACTGGTGGCGGCCGTAACGGCGTCGGCGGCATTCGCCGGGTTCCGCCAGCGTCGGGTGCCTCAGAGCTGAGCAGCTCCCTGGAGAGGGGCCAGGGACAGCGTCGGGCGGAACCCGTGCCGCGCACCGGCTTAGGGTGAGCCTACGAACGAGGCGGCGAGCTCGCCTAGATGGCTCTTCTAGACGAGCACGAACGGGGCGATGTCGACCGATCGCGCCGCCCGTGAATGCGGCGATGAGGGAGGCGGCCGGCCTCATCAAGAGGCCGGTTCCGCAAGGCCCGCAGGGCTACCTTTGGCGAAGGATGGTCACCAAGGCGAGGATCACCTGCCCGAACGGCGGCTTCTCCAAGGTCGAGACGATGCCGACCGACGCGTGCAGGCATCTCTACCGCTGCGACGGGTGCGGCGCCTCACTTAGGCCGCTGGCCGGCGATTGCTGCGTCTTCTGCTCGTACTCGGATCAGGTGTGTCCGCCGAAGCAGGCGGCCGCTTAGTACCGTTGGTGGCTCCGTCGGGGTCATGGCCGAACTCGAAGGCTACGAGCGCTTCGCGTACTCCTCGGCCGCCCGAGATTGGAACTCGAACCCGACGACGGGCTCGTCGCCGACGACCCACGCGTCGTGACCGGGCTCGATCACGTATGTGCGCCCTGGGCCGATCTCCGCCTCGGTGCCGTCGTCGTGGAGGACATGCATCGTGCCGGATTGCAGGAGACCGACATGATGCACCTGACAGCGCTCACCCCCGACGACCGGCTTGATGCACTCCGACCATCTCCACCCTGGCTCCAAACGCATCCTGGCGGTAGTAACTCCACCCATCCGAACGACCTCGACCGTCGTCTTGTCAGGCGTCCGGGTCTCGTCGGGCGTGTCGAAATTCCGTACTTCCACACCAGCCATGCGAGCCTCCTTTGCGTCGCCCCTTCTCAACGGAGGATCCTAACCCGACTCGCCTGAGAGGAACACCTCAGCGCTCACCACCTGATCCTGGGCGGAACCCGCGCACCGCGCCCCGGCGAGACGAGGCTACGCCGTCGGGGTCGCAAGTCTCCCTCGTGGCCCGGGGAGCTGTTGCCTGGCTGGGGCACGGCTTGTTACCTGTCGGACGAGTCCTGCATCAATGAGGAAGGGCGGGTGTCCGGGAGTCGGCACCCGCCCTTCCTCTTCAAGCCCCCGGGGTGAGCCTGACGCCGCAGGCTTCAGGAGCAATCGGGGTAGGTGCCGACCGAAGTGCGTAGAGACTACGGCCCGCGTGTAACGGGGACGGCGTGTGGGTACTGAGTCAGGTGACCGGGGCGCGGCTGCGGCCGGGGGAGTCGGCCCCGCGCCCCGATCACCTTCTTGGTCTAGGCGACGGCGTTGACTTTCCGCTTGGCCGGAGCCCGCGCCGCGAGGCGATCACCGCTGGCCATGAGGCCGAGTCGCAGGCCGTATGTGCTGCCCGCCCGCTGCAAGGTACCGTTCGACTTGAAGCACCATGGGCGAGTTCGAGCGTCTTCGCGCCCGAGTCGAGAGCATCCTCGACCTCGCCGACGAGCAGCTCGTTCTCCAAGAGCGCGGCCGGCTCCGCCTCGCGGTCGAGGAGCGTCACGGCGACTGGTTCGCACTCGTCGGCGGCCTGCCGATGCAGACGCACGCGGAGCGCCTCGTCGGGCTCGTCGGAGACGCCGACCGAGAACTCTCCCCCGAGCAGGTTCGTGAGCTTGAAGGTCTGATCCGGCGACGGCTCCCGCGCTACCCCGCACCGCCCTAGCCGAGATCGCGCCAGCAAGGAGAACCCGCCCGCCCCTGCGGCGAAGGCAGGAGGGTTCTCCCTGTTCCGCACGCCGCAATGACCCAGAGCCGGAGTCAGCCTTCTCCTTCGCGTCGCCTGGCGACAAGGCTGACACCCGACCCTAGCGCCCCAAGCGGGACGTCATAAGCACAGAACGCCAGTGGCACGAAAAACATGCGGTGACGATGCGTCGGCAGCGAGCAGCGAGCGAGCGGGGACGCGGTTGGTGATCAGCGGCCTCGCGGCTTAGAAGGCGCCGACCTCTGGAGCGGCGAGGCCGTAGTAGTAGCCGCTCACTTCGGCTCGATAGGCGTCAACATCGCGGCCTTCTTCGTAGCGTGGCGCGTTACTGACCTCGTCCTTCGAGCGGTCGATGTAGGTCGTCGCTGACGTGAGATCCACGCGGTGGATCAGCACCGCCGGCAGCATCGCCGTCGTCCCGAAGGTCGCGTCGACTACGACGTAACTTTCTGAGCGTGCGTGAGGAGCTGCATCGACGATCCCCGCCGGTCACCGCTCAGAAGCAACGCAGGCGCTCAAGCAGGTGCTGCGGGCGGCGGTCGAGTGGGAGATCATCGCCCGGAGCCCCGTCGCCAACCTCAAAAACCCCGAGCCCGAGCGCAAGGAGATCCAGCCGTTCGCGGATTAGAGGAGGTCGAGGCCGTCGCCACTACGGCCACCTGTTGCCGGACACGGACGAGCTCATGCGCGAGCGCCTGAACGTCTACAACGCCCGCGAAAAGGAACCGTTTGGGCACGGAGTGGACACTGTGGGAGAGGGCACCTGAGGCAGAGACGTGTCGCAACCCCCTGTGCCCAAGCGGAAGCCCTCTGTCGGACTCGAACCGACGACCCCCTCCTTACCATGGAGGTGCTCTACCAGCTGAGCTAAGAGGGCGCTCCGGCCCATCGTAGCGGGCTTCCCGGGAGGCTCAGCCGTTAGAGTCCCGGCATGGCGACGATGGCCTCGAGGCCCAGAGGCATCCGCGCGGCGGTCAGGCGGATCGTCGCGCACGGGAAGGCGCTCGCGGCGCTCGAGCGGGAGCTGGCACAGCTCGAGATGAAGCGCAAGGCCGGCTCGCTCGGCGCCGGCGCCGGGGTTGGCATCGCCGCGGGCGTGCTCGCGTTCTTCGCCGTCGCGTTCCTCCTCGCGGCTGCGGCTGCGGCGCTCGACCTCGTCGTGCCGACGTGGGCCGCGCTCCTGATCATGTTCGGGATCCTCATGCTCCTGACGATCATCCTCGGCCTCGTGGCGAAGAGCCTGCTGAGCAAGGGCACGCCGCTGGCGCCCGAGCGCGCGATCGAGGAGGCGCGCCTGACCAAGCAGGCGGTAAGGGCCCGTGGCGCGTAGCGACCGGACGAGCGACGACGTCGTCCGCGACATCGCGACGGAGCGCGACGAGCTCGTCGCCGCGGTCGCCGACCTCCGCGGCGGCGTCCGCAGCCTGAGCCGGAAGCTCCCGGTCGTGATCGCCGGTGCCTTCGCCGTCGGCGTGGCCGCCGCCGGCGCGGTCGTCGGCTTCCGCCGCCTCCGCGACTAGGCCGTTCCACACGGGCCGGAGGACCTACCCCCGACGCGGGATGGTCCTAACTCCGCCGCGGGATCGAGGCCGCCCGCGCGGGCCCCGATCCAGGTGGTGTATCGCCAGCACCGGAAAGGACTGTCCGCATGCAGAACTTTCTCTCCCTCGCGCTTCGCGCCGCCGCGGCCGGCGCTCTCGTCCTCGCCGCCCTCCCGTTCGGCGGCTGGAAGTGGGGGTAGGGCCCTTTCTCCGCTCCACGGTTCGCCCGGCGCCGCCCTCGTGCGGCGCTAGGCGCTCTTGAGGGCCTCGACCTCGGCGGGCCGCACGCCGGCGGCGAAGACGGCGACGATCTGCGGGTCGAACTGCGAGCCCGCGCAGCGCTCGAGCTCGGCGACGGCATCCTCGTGCGGCACCGGCGACTGGTAGACGCGCTCGCTCGTCATCGCGTCGTACGCGTCGGCGACGAGGAGGATCCGGGCGCCGAGCGGGATCGAGTCGCCTCCCAGTCCCTGGGGGTACCCGCGCCCGTCCCAGCGCTCGTGATGATGGAGGACCCACGTCGACACGGGCTCGACGCCGAGCGAGCGAAGCATCCGGTAGCCGATCTGCGGGTGGCGCTTCAGGACCAGCCGCTCCGCCTCGGTCAGCGGGCCGGGCTTGCGGAGGATCTCCTCCGGCACGGCGAGCTTGCCGAGGTCGTGGAGGCTGCCCGCCAGGCGCACGAGGTCGATCTCCTCCGCGGTCAGGCCGAGGAGCGCGGCGATCCGTGCGGCGAGCTCGCTCACCATGTAGGAGTGCCGGCCCGTGTAGGCGTCGCGCTCGTCAACCGCGTGGGCGAGGCTGGCGGCGGCGTGGAGGCGCGCCTCGCGCTCGGGTGCGGCCACGATCCCCGCGAGCGGCGGCATCTCGCCGAGGTCGGGGTGGTACGCGCGCACCTGGCCCTTGCCGTGCGCCTTCGCCAGGTAGAGGGCCTTGTCGGCGACCGCGAAGATGTCCGTCCGCTCGAGGCCGGGCTGCGGGTACGTGACGATTCCCGCGGAGATCCTGACCGCAAGCCCGGGTGCCGCCTCGAGGAGCCCGACCCGCTCGAGGACGCCCTCGGCGATCGCGACCGCCTCGGGCTCCTCCAGCCCCGGGAGGAGAAGCGCGAACTCGTCGCCGCCGATCCGGAACGCCTCGCCGTCCTGGCGCAGGCGCGCGGCGACCTGGGCGAGGACGTGGTCGCCCTTCGGGTGGCCGAGGCGGTCGTTGACCTCCTTGAAGTTGTCGATGTCGAGGATGCAGACGCTGAGCGGCAGGCCCTTCTCCTCCGCCTCGACGAGAGCCTCGCCGAGGCGCTCGTGGAACGCGCGGTGGTTGCCGAGCCCGGTGAGCGGGTCGGTGAGGGCAAGTCGCATCGCGTCGAGCTCGCGGAACACCGAGCGCTGGTAGAGGGCGATCGCGGCGAGCGGGCCGACGAGCGCGGCCGAGAGGAGGGGAGAGCGCTCCCAGAGGACCGCGAGCATGAGCGTGAGGGAGGCCATGATCGCGAAGGCGATGAACGTCGAGCGAACGGCCCGGCTCAGGAGGGCGAGGAAGCTGTCCCGGGCCCAGCGGCTGACGACGAGCGCGACGAGCGGAAGGTTGACCGCGTAGAATGCCGTCGCTCCGAGCGCGACCGCGAGCACGAGCCAGCCGAAGCCCTCGGAGGGGAGGGCGCTCGACGCCGCTCCTGCCGCTGCCGCGGCGAGCGCGTAGACGGCGCTGTTGTAGAGAACGCGGATCGCCGGCTGACGCCGCGTGATCTCCACGAGGAGCTGGGTGACGACGGCGACGAGGATGGCCGGCGCCCACCCGTAGATGACCGCAGTCCCGACGATGAAGACGGTCGCGAGCGACGTGCCGCCGACCGGGACGTTCTCGATGGGGACGGGAAAGGCCTCGACGAAGGCCGACGCGAAGAGGAGCACGGCCAGGCCGGCGAGCATGGAGGGGGACGGCTCGAGCGCGGCGAGGGCCGAGATCGCGACGACGACGGCGACGGTCCCGCCGAAGACGACCGGGACGACGACCGGGAGCAGGCGGCTCGTC
>DATBJE010000043.1:0-16306 GCA_036556565.1 Gaiellaceae bacterium | reverse complement strand
TCGTTGATGACGTCCTTCGTGAAGATCCGGCTGTGCCCGAGGACGGTGCGATCGGTCTCGTCGGCCATCACAGCACCAGCTTTCGTTCCGAGGGCTCGAGGTTGTCGTAGTTGTAGAGCTTCTTGCCGCAGACGAACTTCTTGAGCTCGGGCGGCGGGCCGAGGCCGTGAATCCGGAACTTCCGCTCGATGAGCTCGGTGTCTGCGTCGGTCCACTCGCCCGGCACGCAGTCGATCCCGAGCGACTTGACCGTGCCGGCGACGTAGATCGTCCCGTCGTACATCGAGTCGCCCAGGCCGGCGCCGACGTCGCCGCAGATGATCTGGCGGCCGCGCTGCATCATGAAGCCGGTCATCGTGCCGGCGTCGCCGAGGACGATGATCGTCCCGCCCTTCTGGTCGATGCCGGTGCGCGCGCCGACCTTGCCCTTGACGACCAGGTCGCCGCCCCGGATGGCGGCGCCGGTGAGGGAGCCGGCGTTCGACTCGACGGTGACGACGCCCGACATCATGTTCTCGCAGGCCGACCAGCCGACGCGGCCGTTGATCCGGATCTCGGGACCGTCGACGAGCCCGCAGCCGAAATACCCGAGCGAGCCGTCGAAGGTGATGCGGCAGCGCGTGAGGATGCCGACCCCGAGCGAGTGCTTCGCGCCCGGGTTCAGGACGGTGACGTCCTCGACGCCCTCCTCGTAGAGCACGCGCCGGAGCTCGAGGTTGATCAGCCGCGTCGAGAGCTCGCGCGCGTCGAACGTCGCCTTCCCGTCGGCGATCTCCGCGACGCCCGGCGCCTCGGCGAACGGCTCGGCGAGCCCGCGCGCGTCGTACCTGACGCGGCTCTCTCCTACCGTTGCCACACCATCACCTCGCCCTCGTACGGGTCGTAGGTCTCGATCTCGCGGTCGAAGACGGCGCGGATCGCGATCTCCTCGGAAGCGAGCGCGACGACGCCGTCCGACTCGTAGAGGACGAGCGGCTTCGCGGCCATCTCGTCCTTGCAGACCCCGAGCGCGTCCCCGGTGACGGCGATGTACGTGAACACGCCGTCGAGCTCCACGAGGGAGTCGCGCATCGCGTCCTCGAGGCTCGCGCCGTCGCTCATCTTCTCGGCGAGGTAGACGGCGATGATCTCCGAGTCACACTCGGACTGGAAGCGGTGGCCGGCACGCTCGAGGCGGCGCTTCCACTGGAAGTAGTTCGTGAGCTGGCCGTTGTGGACGACGGCGACGTCCGAGAACGGATACGCCCAGTACGGGTGCGCGCCCGAGATGTCGACGTCGGACTCGGTCGCCATCCGCACGTGCCCGATGGCGTGCGTCCCGGTGAAGCCCTGGAGGTCGTACTGCTCGGCGACCTCCTCGGCGTCGCCGAGGTCCTTGACGATCTCGAGCGAATGCCCGAGGGAGAGCACCTCGGCCTCGGGGATGTCCTCGACCCGGTCGGCGAGCTCCTTGAGGTTGCCGTTCGGGAGCGTGAAGGAGACGCGGTAGGCGTACTCGGTCTCCTCCTCGACGTCGTGGATGTCGGCCTCCATCGCCTTCAGCCGCTGGATGACGCGGTTCTGGTGGCGATCGAGGCGGTCGGAGAACTCGAAGTCGCGGGGCGTGTTGGCGTCCGCGAGCTTGTAGCGCATGACCAGCCGGTGGTCGTGGGGACGGTAGAGGGCGTAGCCGGTCGAGTCAGGGCCCCGGTGCTTCATGGACTGGAGCATCCGGGTCATGTCCCGCCCCACCTCGTGGGTGCCGTCCCTGTAGATGATGCCTGCAATTCCGCACATTTCGGGCCTGCCTTCTAGGGGAGCACGTCGAGGTACTCGGTGACGTCCCAGTCGCTCACCTGGGCGCAGTAGCGCTCCCACTCGTCGCGCTTGTAGTGCATGAAGACACGGTACATGTCGCCGGGCAGCGCAGATTTCACGACGTCGTCCTCCTCGAGCGCCTCGAGCGCGGCGCCGAAGGTCATCGGCAGGCGCTTGACCTCCTTGCCGGCCTCCATCGCCTCGTAGATGTTCCGCTCCTCCGGCTCGCCCGGGTCGAGCTTCCGCTCTATGCCGTCGCGCATCGCCGCGATCAGGCCGGCGAGGGAGAGGTACGGGTTCACCGCCGAGTCGACCGAGCGGTACTCGAAGCGACCCGGGGCCGAGACGCGAAGCGCGGTCGTCCGGTTCTGGTAGCCCCAGTCGGCGAACACCGGCGCCCAGAAGCCCGTGTCCCACAGGCGGCGGTACGAGTTGACCGTCGGGCACGTGAGCGCGGTCAGGGCCGGCTGGTGCGCCATGATCCCGCCGATCGCCCAGAGCCCGATCTTGCTCGGCTTCTGCAGGTCCTTCGTGTCGGGCATGAACGCGTTGTCGTCGCCCTTCCAGATGGAGATGTTGTGGTGGCAGCCGTTGGCGGAGACGCCCATGAACGGCTTCGGCATGAAGCAGGGGAAGGCGTCCTCCTCACGGCCGACCTGCTTGCAGATCTGCCGGAAGGTCGAGAGGTTGTCGGCGGTCCTCTCCGCGCGGTCGAAGCCGAAGTTGAGCTCGATCTGGCCCGGCGCGTCTTCGTGGTCGCCCTGGATCATGTCGAGGCCCATCTCCTGCCCGTACCCGATCACCTTGTGGATGATCGGCTGGAGCTCGGAGAACTGGTCGATGTGGTAGCAGTAAGGCTTGGTCTTGCCCTCGACCGACGGCTCGCCCTTGTCGTCGAGCTTGAGCCACATCATCTCGGGCTCGGTGCCGGCCCGCAGGTGCAGCCCGTGCGCTTCCTCGAAGTCGGCCTGGATCCGCTTGAGGTTCGACCGGCAATCGGAGGTGAGGAACGCCCCGGGCTCCTCGCGCTCCTCCCGGTTGCGGAAGCACGTGACCCACACGCGCGCGAGGCGGGAGTCCCACGGCAGCGGCATGAACGTCTCCGGCTCCGGGACGCCGACGAGCTCCGCCGCCTCGGGGCCGTAGCCGATGTAGTTGCCGTGGCGGTCCGTGAAGAGGTTCGCGGTCGAGCCGTACACGAGCTGGAAGCCCTTCTCCGCGATCGTCTCCCAGTGCGGCGAGGGAACGCCCTTGCCCATGATCCGGCCCGTCACGGAGGGGAACTGGTAGTAGATGTACGTGATCCCGAGGTCGTTGATCTTCTTGCGGACCTCGGCGACCTTCGACTTGCGACCCCTCGCGCTGACGAAAGCTTCAAGGTCGGTCGGCACGTGCTCCCTCCTTCTCGCAGCAGGCGACACGCGGGGCCGCCGGTTCCAGGAGGGGAAATACTATTGCCCTCCAGGCCAGGGCGGGCATGGTGCCCGCCGAGGGCACTAGACTCGCCCGCGTGGACGTGCTCATCGTTGGCGGCGGCGGCCGCGAGCACGCGCTCGCATGGGCGATCGCGCAGAGCCCCCGGCTCGGCGCCCTGCACTGCGCACCCGGGAATCCCGGGATCCATGCGCTGGCACGGTGTCACGCCCTCCACGCCGAGGACGCGGCCGGCGTGCTCGACCTCTGCCGTCGGCTGGCCATCGACCTCGTCGTCGTCGGGCCGGAGGCGCCGCTCGTGGCCGGGCTCGCGGACACGCTCCGCGCCGCGGGCGTGCCCGTGTTCGGGCCGGACGCGGCCGCCGCGCGCATCGAGGGCTCGAAGTCCTTCGCGAAGGACGTCATGCGGGCTGCCGGCATCCCGACCGCGCGGGAGCTCGAGGACGCGCGCGCGCCCTGCGTCGTCAAGGCGGACGGCCTCGCCGCCGGCAAGGGCGTCTTCGTGTGCAGGACGCAGGCCGACGTCGAGGCGGCGCTCCCGCGGGCCCGGGCGCTCGGCGGGGACGTCCTCGTCGAGGAGCTTCTCGACGGCGAGGAGGTCTCGCTCTTCGCGCTCTGCGACGGCGAGCGGGCTGTCGCGCTCGCCCCGGCGCAGGATTTCAAGCGCCTCCGCGACGGCGACGCGGGCCCGAACACCGGCGGGATGGGGAGCTGGTCCCCCGCCCCGAACCTGGGCGCCGACGAGGCCGACGAGCTCGTCGAGGCGATCCACCGCCCGGTGCTCCAGGAGCTGGCCGACCGCGGCGCCCCCTTCCGGGGCCTCCTCTACGCGGGGCTCATGCTCACCGAGCAGGGGCCGCAGGTGCTCGAGTTCAACTGCCGCTTCGGCGACCCGGAGACGCAGGCGATCCTGCCCCGGCTCGAGGGCGACCTGCTCGAGGCTCTGGCCGCGGCCGCCTCGGGGTCGGTGGCCGGCATCGACCTCCGTGCCCGGCCGGAGGTCGCGGTGACCGTCGTCCTCGCGGCGCGGGGGTACCCCGACGCTCCCGAGAGCGGCGTGCCGCTCACCGGCATCGAGGCCGCCGAGGCCGAGGGCGCCCTCGTCTTCCACGCCGGGACGACACTGCGCCGGGGCGCCCTTGTCAGCTCGGGCGGCAGGGTGCTCGACGTCACCGCCGTCGCGCCGACCGCCGCCGAGGCCCGCGAGCGCGCGTACCGCGCGGTCGAGCGCATCGACTTTCCCGGAGTCCAGTACCGTCACGACATCGCGCTCGGAGAAGTCCATGCCCGCACCTGAGGAAAGCCCCCTTCCGCTTCCGGTCCTCGAGGAGTTCGAGGAGCACGGCCCGCTGGTCGGCATCCTCATCGGCTCGGAGTCCGACCAGGAGGCGATGGAGCCCGCGGGCGTCGAGCTCGACGAGCGTGGCATCTCCTGGGAGCTCCGCGTCCTCTCGGCGCACAGGGACCCGCGCGGGGTGGCCGAGTACGCCTCGACGGCCGCGCTTCGCGGCGTGCGCGTGATCATCGCCGGCGCCGGCATGGCGGCGGCGCTCCCCGGGGTCGTCGCCGCCTACACGGATCTCCCCGTCATCGGCGTGCCGCTGACGTCGTCGAAGAGCGTCATGGGCGGCCTCGACGCGGTGCTCTCGATCGCCCAGATGCCGCCCGGCGTCCCGGTCGCCTGCGTCTCCGTGAACGGCTCGCGGAACGCCGCCATCCTCGCCGCGAAGATCCTCGGCCAGGGCGGCGGCTACCCGGGGACCCCGGGCCGGCCCACGGCCGAGCGGTAGGCAGCCTCCGCGCTCACTAGACTTGCAGGCGTGATCGCCCGCTACTCCCGACCCGCCATGAAGCGCGTCTGGTCGGAGGAGGGCAAGCTCGAGCGCTGGCTCGAGGTCGAGCTCGCGGCGCTCGAGGCCTGGGCCGAGCTCGGCGTCGTGCCGCGCGACGCGGCCGCCGAGGCGCGCGAGCGGGCCGTCGCGCCGACACCCGAGCGCGTGGCCGAGATCGAGGAGCGCACTCACCACGACCTCGCCGCCTTCGTCGACGCCGTCGCGGAGGAGCTCGGGCCGAGCGGTCGCTGGTTCCACTACGGGCTCACGTCCTCGGACGTCGTCGACACGGCCACGGCGCTGCAGGTGCGCGAGGCCGGGGCACTCGTGCTCGAGGGCCTCGACGGCGCGCTCGCAGCGGTGATCGCGCGCGCGGAGGAACACCGCGACACCGTCATGGTCGGCCGGACGCACGGCGTCCACGCCGAGCCGATCACGTTCGGCCTGAAGCTCGCCGGCTGGGCGTTCGAGCTGGAGCGCGACCGCGAGCGTCTTGCCCTCGCGCTCGAGCGAATGCGGGTCGGCAAGCTTGCCGGGGCCGTGGGGACGTACGGCGGCGGCGACCCCGAGATGGAGCGGATCGCCTGCGAACGGCTCGGGCTCGCGCCCGAGCAGGCCCCGACCCAGGTCGTCCCGCGGGACCGACACGCGGAGCTCCTCTCGGCGCTGGCGGTCTGCGCCGCCTCGCTCGAGCGCCACGCGACCGAGATCCGCCACCTCGCGCGGACCGAGCTCCGCGAGGTGCAGGAGCCGTTCGGAAAGGGCCAGAAAGGCTCCTCGGCGATGCCGCACAAGCGCAACCCGGTCGTCGCCGAGCGCATCTGCGGGCTCGCCCGCATCGTCCGCGCGGCTGCGGCGGTCGGGCTCGAGAACGTCGCCCTCTGGCACGAGCGGGACATCTCCCACTCGAGCGCCGAGCGCGTCGTCCTGCCGGACGCCTTCCTCGCGCTCGACTACATGCTCGACCGCTTCACGTGGCTCGTCGGCGGGCTCGTCGTCGACGCCGGGCGCATGCGTGCGAACCTCGACGCCTCGCACGGCCTCGTGTTCAGCCAGCGCGTGCTGCTCGCGCTCGTCGGCGTGGGGCTCTCCCGCGACGAGGCCTATCGCCTCGTCCAGCGGCACGCCCTCGCGGCCTGGGACGAGGAGCGCGACTTCCGCGAGCTGGTCGCGGCCGATCCGGAGATCGGCGCCCGCCTCGACCCCGTGGGGCTCGCCGCCGCCTTCGACCTCGACGACGCCCTGCGCCACGTCGACGTCGTCTTCGAGCGCCTCGGCGGTCTCGCCGAGGAGATCACCGAACGAAGGGAGGAGACCGTCCATGCCTGAGGCTGAGGCCGTCCACGTCGCAAGCGGCAAGGTCCGGGAGATCTTCGAGCTCGAGGCCGACCGGCTCCTGCTCGTCGCCAGCGACAGGATCTCGACCTTCGACGTCGTGCTGCCGACCGAGATCCCGGACAAGGGGCGCGTGCTCACGGGCCTCTCGGGCTTCTGGTTCGCCCGCACGCGAGAGATCGTCCCCAACCACCTCGTGGCGCTGCGGGCGGACGGCCGGTCGACCGAGGCCCGACGGCTCGAGATGCTGCCGATCGAGTGCGTCGTCAGGGGCTACCTCGCCGGCTCCGGCTGGAAGGACTACCTGGCGACCGGCGAGGTCTGCGGGCACCGGCTGCCCGAGGGCCTACGCGAGTCCGACCGGCTCCCCGAGCCGATCTTCACGCCGGCGACGAAGGCGCAGACCGGTCACGACGAGAACATCAGCCGCGAGCAGGCGGCCGAGCTGGTCGGTGCCGAGCGCCTCGCCGACGCGGAGCGGATCTCCATCGAGCTCTACCGCTTTGCGTCGGCGTACGCGGCCGAGCGCGGCATTCTCATCGCAGACACGAAGTTCGAGCTCGGCCTCGACCCGGACGGTGTCCTCACGCTCGGCGACGAGGCCCTGACGCCCGACTCCTCCCGCTTCTGGCCGGCCGACGAGTACGAGCCCGGCCGCGGGCAGCCGTCGTACGACAAGCAGTACGTCCGCGACTACTGCGAGACGCTCGGCTGGGACAAGTCGCCACCCGGCCCCGAGCTCCCCGACGAGGTCGTCGCCGGAACTCGCAAGCGCTACGTCGAGGCCTTCGAGCGGCTCACGGGCATCGCGTTCGACGACTACGTCGCCGACCCGGACGTGGTCCTCCGGTGAAGGCGACCGTCCTCGTCCGCCCGAAGGCGGGAATCCTCGACCCCCAGGGCGAGGCAGTCGAACGCTCTCTCCGCCAGCTCGGGTTCACCGTCGGCGACGCCCGCGTGGGGAAGGTCATCGACCTCGAGGTCGAGGCCTCCAGCGCCTCCGAGGCACGCGCCCAGGTCGAGCGCATGTGCGAGCGGCTTCTCGCCAACCCCCTGATCGAGAGCTACGACATCGAGCTCGAGGAGAACGGCTCGTGACCGAGCGCAGGCCTCGCGTCGCGGTGGTCGTCTTCCCGGGCTCGAACGACGACCGCGACGCCGCCTGGGCGCTGTCCGCGCTCGGAGCGGAGCCCGTCCTCGCCTGGCACGCGGACCCGGAGGCACCGGCCGTCGACGGAGTCGTCCTCCCGGGCGGCTTCTCCTACGGCGACTACCTGCGCGCAGGGGCGATCGCCCGGTTCGCGCCGGCGCTCGAGTGGGTGTCGGCCTTCGCCGCCGAGGGCGGCCCCGTGCTCGGCATCTGCAACGGCTTCCAGATCCTCTGCGAGGCGGGCCTCCTGCCCGGGGTCCTGCGGCCGAACGCTTCCCTCTCGTTCGTCTGCCGTGACGTCGTCGTCATCGCCGAGCGGGACGACACGCTCTTCACGTCGCGGTGCGATTCCGGCCAGGCGCTGACGATCCCCGTGAAGCACGGCGACGGCTGCTACCACCCACCGCCGGACCTGCCGGAGGAGCAGATCGCGTTCCGGTACGCGCCCGGCCAGAACCCGAACGGCTCGGAGCGGGACATCGCCGGCGTCGTGAACGCCGCAGGCAACGTGCTGGGCCTCATGCCCCACCCGGAGCACGCGGTCGACCCGCTACTCGGCTCAGGGGACGGCGGCCTCCTGCTCGCCGGGCTGATCGAGGCTGCCCGCGACCGGTCGTACGCCCGCGCGTAGCCGTGTCTCGGCTCGCCGAGCCGGCCTCGGCTCTGTCTTCGGTTGTTTCGCTCAGGGCGTCTGGAGCCCAAGCGCGCCCGCCAGCCGCGGCCGGGAGGCGATCGCCGTGCGCAAGCGCTCCAGATCGCGTCCACGCAGCGTGACAGGCCCGCGCCGCACGACCCCGCCCGTCGCGTAGGCGAAGCGGATTAGCTCACCTCCCTTCTCGTCCACCAGGAGCTGGACGACGGTCTCGAAGCGCCGGTCGCCGGCCCGCTGGGCGACGCGAAGCTCCTCGAGAACGGTCGCCTTGCCCCACGGTGTGGCCGTCGTCGTCATGCCGCCGACGCTAGCGAGGAAGAACGCTCAGGTGTGTCACGGGAGCGTGCCAACTTCGTGCCGGCCTGGACCGACTCGTATGATCGGGCGCATGACCACCGTCGAAGCGCGACCCGACCGCCGGGGATCGATCTGGGCCGCGAGCTGCCGCGCGGCCGCGGCGTGACGTACCTGGTCGCGACCGGCTGCGCGACCAGCGTCTGCGTCGACTGGACGGTCCGCGACGCCGGGTTCCGCGACGACGCCTGCGTCGTCATGGAGGACTGCACCGCCGAGCCGATCGGCGCCGGGCGCGATCGCACGAGCCACCGCCGACGGTCGTCGGAACGCTGTTCGGCCGGGTGTCGAGCTCGGCCTCGGCGCTCGACGCGCTCGCCCGGTCACCGCAACGCGCGTAGAGGCGAAACTACGGCCGTGCCCCCCGAGACCCGCTACGCGCGGAGCGGCGACGTCAACATCGCCTACCAGGTCGTCGGCGACGGCCCGTTCGACCTCGTCTTCGTCCCGGGGTACGTGACGCACCTCGAGGTCCAGTGGAAATTCCAGACCTTCGCGCCGTTCCTGGAGGAGCTCGCATCCTTCTCGCGCCTGATCCGGTTCGACAAGCGTGGCACCGGCATGTCGGACCGCGTCAGCGGCGCTCCGACGCTCGAGACGCGCATGGACGACGTGCGCGCGGTCATGGATGCGACCGGCTCGCAGCGCGCAGCCTTCTACGGCCTCTCGGAGGGAGCGGCCATGAGCATCCTGTTCGCAGCGACCTATCCGGAGCGAACGGCGGCGCTCGTGGTCAGAAGCGCGTTTCCCCGCAGCATGCGGGCGCACGACTACCCATGGGGTCGCAGCGACGAGGAGTACGAGCGCGAGGTCGAGCGAGCGCTGCAGGCGTTCGGGCCCCGCGAGCAGGCGCTCGCGTCCGTGCGCGCCCTCGGCGAGTTCACGGACCAGGAGACGGACGAGTTCCTCGAGATGATCCGCTTCGGCGCGAGCCCGGGCGCGGTCGAGGCGCTCCACCGCATGAACAAGGAGATCGACGTGCGTCACGTCCTCCCTGCGGTGCGCGTCCCGACGCTGATCCTGCGCGGCTCCGAGGACAGGCTCGTCCCGGCCGAGGTCGCGAGCTACATGGCGACGAGCATGCCGTCGGCACGAGTCGTCGAGATCCCCGGCCCGGGACACCTGGCCTTCGGGCGCTACCAGGACCCGATCCTCGCCGAGATCAGGAGCTTCCTGACAGGGATCTGGGAATCTGGCGGCTGGGAGGAGCAGGAGCCCGACCGCGTTCTCGCAACCGTCCTCTTCACGGACATCGTCAGCTCGTCGGCGAGGGCGAGCGCCCTCGGCGACCGGGGCTGGCGCGAGCTGCTCGAACGCCACCACGGCCTCGTGCGCCGCGAGCTCCTGCGCTTCCGCGGGCGCGAGCTCGACACCGCGGGCGACGGCTTCCTCGCGTCCTTCGACGGACCTGCGCGCGCGATCCGCTGCGCGTGCGCGATCGTCGACAGCCTGCGCGAGCTCGACCTCGAGATCCGCGCCGGCCTCCACACGGGCGAGTGCGAGCTCGTCGACGGGAAGGTGGCCGGCATCGCCGTCCACACGGGCGCGCGCGTCGCGGCGCACGCGCAACCCGGGGAGGTGCTCGTCTCGAGCACGGTGAAGGACCTCGTCGCCGGGTCGGGGATCCGCTTCGCCGATCGAGGCCTCCACGAGCTCGCCGGGGTTCCCGGCGAGTGGCGCCTCTACGCGGTCGAGGACCCATCGTGAGCGGCCGCGGCGGCTATCGCGTCGCCGCCACGAGCGAGAGCTCGGCGGCGATCGCCGGTCGTTCCGCGAGCCGTTCGAGCCAGTCGGCGAGCGCCGCGCGCGCCCGGACGTCGACGCCCAGCGCGGCCTCTGCCCGAAAGAGCCACGGCACGTAGGCGCAGTCCGCCAGCCCGTACTCCTCGCCGGACAGATAGGGCTGCCCGGCCACGAGGTCCGCGAGGCCGTCGAGCCTCGCCTCGAGCGCGTCCCGGGCCGGGCCCGAGGAGCGCTCGCGGCGCAGGTCGTAGTACGCGTCTCCCAGGTTCTCGTCGAACCGCTCGAGCAGGAGCCGGACACGCGCCCGCGCCGCCGGGTCGGCCGGGAGGAGCGGACGCTCCGGGAAGCGCTCGTCGAGGTACTCGATGAGCACTCGCGACTCGGGCAGCACGAGCCCGTCGTCGTCGAGCACCGGCACCCGCCCGGTGACGTTCAGGTCGTAGATCCAGGCGGGCCGGTCGTCGAGGTCCACCTCGACCGTCTCGTAGGGAACGGCCTTCTCGGCGAGGACGATGCGGACGCGGGCGCAGTAGGGACAGCGGGCTGCGTCGTAGAGCGTGAGCACGAGGCGATGCTACCCGGCGCCAGCGTCGACTCGATAAGCGTCTGGGGATGCGGCGTCGTCACGTTCGGGAGTGGGCGCCCGCTCCGTCTCTCATCAGCCCTCGACGAGCAGCGTGTGATTGTCGACCCACACCGCGCCGCTCCCCTTGGCGACCCGGAAGGGATGTCCCGTCGTCATGTCGACGACGACGACCCGGTTCTCCCTGTCCCCACCCTGGCAAACGATCCGGCTCCCGTCGGGGGACCACGTCCCCGCCGGGTTCGAGGGGTAGCAGCGAACGAGACGCTTGTCGGTGCCGTCGGCATTGGCCACGATGCGACAGGGCCCGCAGTGCGTTGCCTCCGGTAGCAGCTGGCCGCCGGCCAGGAAGGTCACGAGCGAGCCGTCGGGGGAGAGCGAGCCGTCACCCGCGTCGGTGAGCCCCTCGTCCAACTCGATCACGAGCGTGCTCTTCCCTCCGGCGATCGGCACGGTCCGGAGCTCGGGATAGCTGGAATCGCCGCCGGTGTAAACGAGCGCCGAGCCGTCCGGCGTGAACTGGGACCCACCTCCGAGCGACTCGTCGGTGACCTGCCTCGACTCGCCCGTGGCGAGATCGAGGACGAACAGGTTGCGACGGCCCTTGCCCCAGTCCTCGTAGGCGATCCTCGCCCCGTCCGGCGACCAGGCGGGCCAGGCGGCCCCTCGTGGTCCGTGCGTGACCTGCCGGAGCCGCGCGCCGTCCATCCGGCCGACGAAGACCTGCGGGGTCAGCTCGTCCCCTCTCGCGACGAAGGCGATCCTCCTGCCGTCGGGAGAGGCTGCGAAGTTGCGGCCGCGGGCGAGGCTCTTCGCCAACGGGGTCGTCTCACCCGTTCGCAGGTCGAGGAGAAACGACCTCGAGCCTGTGGCCCCGTTTGCGGGAAAGCCTGGCACGAGCGTGGCCTCCGCAGCCACGTCCTCCTGCTCGCTGTCCGGAGGCGCCTCGCCCCGCCCTGGTGCCTGGGTTTCGGTCGGCGCTGCCTCCGCGGGTGGCGAGCGGGTGTCGGCACCCGAGGAACGAAGCGCATCCACAACCGCGACGACGACGAGCACGGCGACGGCTCCGGTGATGCCCTTCCGCAGCTGCAAGAGGGAACTCTCTGGGTGCACCCTCCTGCCGGGGTCGTTCGTTTGCAAGCCCTCGTCCCGGGTCGCACCGGTCATCGAGGCCCGTCGAACACCCCGCAAAGCGCACGCATACACCGGGCGATCGGAGCTCGACGGCGAGCAGCGTCTCCTTCCTGGGCGCGCTCCCCGACCGCCGGTGGACAAGTGCACACCCCTCGGGGATCATCCCATCGTGGGTGCGGCGGACGCCTTTGGGCTGCGGCAACGCGCGACGATCCTCTCGATCGGCCGCTGTCGACGGCTGACCATCGCGGTGGTGCTCTGCCTCTGCCTCGGGGCGCCGGGAGCCGCCGCGGCCGCCGATCCCGTCGTCGCCGCCGCGGGCGACATCGCGTGCCGGCCGGGCTCTCAGGCCACGGCGAGTGCATGCCAGCAGGCCGCGACCGCCCAGCTCCTTCTCGACATCGCGCCCGACCGCGTGCTCGCCATCGGCGACGAGCAGTACGAGCGGGGCACGCTGAACGAGTTCGAGAACGCCTACGACCTGTCGTGGGGAAAGGTGAAGTCGATCACCGCTCCCGTACCCGGGAACCACGAGTACGAGACGGCGGGCGCGAGCGGCTACTACGACTACTTCGGAGCGGCCGCCGGCGACCCGAAGAAGGGGTACTACTCGTTCGACCTCGGCTCCTGGCACCTGGTCGCGCTCAACTCGAACTGCGGCGACGTCGGCTGCGCGGCCGGCAGCGCGCAGGAGGAGTGGCTGCGCGCCGATCTCGCCGCGCACCCGAAGGGGTGCCTCCTCGCGTACTGGCACCACGACACCTTCGGACCGACGCACGACCTCCGCGCGGATCTCGTCGCAGCCGGCGCCGACCTCGTCCTCGTCGGGCACACCCACGCGTTTCGCAATCGCGACAACCTCGACGCCTCCGGGGTCAGCGACGCGGACGGGTATCGCCAGTTCACCGTCGGCACCGGCGGCAAGTCGGGTGGCACGTTCGGCGTTCTCGAGCTCACGCTCCACGCGTCGAGCTACGACTGGAGGTTCGTCGGGATCCCGGGGACGTCGCTCACGAGCGCGGGCAGTGAGTCCTGCCACGCGGCTCCCCCGCCGCCGTCCGGCGACACGAGGCCGCCCACCGACGTTGCCGTCGACGGTCCGGCGCTCACCCGGCGCTTTCAGTTGGCGACGCGCTTCCCGGTGTCGTGGCGGGCGAGCGACGCGGGCAGCGGCGTCGAAAGCTTCGACGTGCGCGTGCGACGGACCGGCCCGGCCGGGGCCCGGCACCCGGCTCGTTCGTGGCTCGGCGCCACCACGGCGCGAAGCGCCCACTTCCGTGGGGTGCCCGGCTCCACGTACTGCTTCTCGGCGCGCGCCCGCGACCGAGACGGGAACGTGTCCGGCTGGAGCCGCTGGCGCTGCACCGCACTCCCGCTCGACGACCGGGCGCTTCGCCAACGCGGCGGCTGGACCCACACCCAGGCGGACGGCTTCTACCTCGGAACGCGCTCGACGGCGTTTCGCGCCGGCGCCCGGCTCGCCCGCACGCGGCTGTCGGCCCGCCACCTCGCGCTGGTCGCAGTCCGCTGCCCACGCTGCGGCGTCGTCGAGTTGCGCTGGAACGGAGCGCTCCTGCGGCGCGTCGACCTCTCCTCCGATCGGCTGCACGCGCCGCGCCTCGTAGGGCGGGTCTCGTTCGCGGGCGTCCGCTCGGGGACGCTCGCCATCCGGGTCGTCTCGTCGGGCAGCCGGGTCATCGTCGACGGGGTGGCCGCCTCGTCCGCCCCCTGAGACTGGCTGTCCGGGAAGCGCCTGCGCGCAAACTCATCCGCGCTCGATGAGCTCCAGCCGGTAGCCGTCTGGCGGCCTCGGTGAGATCGTGGCGGGATTGTCCCCTTGAAACCAGAGGCCTACGCGAACAGCGAACTCACGGCCGCGGCGATGACCGGCGCGAGAACGGCGACCGACCCCTGCAGCGAGCGAAGGGCTCCGCCCATGCCGAGTGTCGCTTCAAGTTCCTTCTTGAGCGCGAGCTCGCCCACGCGGAAGCCGGGCGTTCCTGCGTGACCCGTGGGCTCGGGCAGCTGACGCTCGACCTCCAAGGCGATCTCGCGCTGAGTCGCTGCGGCCCAAACCTGGTAGACCGGCACATAGAGTAAGCCGAGCACGAGCGCGAACACTGCTCCCCACAGCAGCACGACCGTGCTTGGGAGCGGCTCGCCGCCCGGCAGCGTCCCAATTGCCTGCCAGCGCGCGGCAGTCGTCAGCACGCCCAGCGCCAGGATCGCCCCGAGCATGCCGACGAGGCCACGCATGCTCGATCCAAGCTCGGCCAGCCCTTCAAGACCGAGGCCTGGCCTGGTTGTCACGACGCGCGCGACAGCGACAAGTCCAATCACCGCTGGCATGGTCAGCCCGGCGATTATTGGGTTGATCCACTGGATCTCATCCAGGTGGAGCTCGTCGAACGGCCCGAACCTGGCGGACGCGAGCTCGCCGAGCACCCTGAACACCGCGAATGGGAGCAGGACGAGGATCACTGCGCCGGCGGACAGGGCGACGAACCGGCGCCCCAATGCCGGCTTGAGCCTGGTGATCATGGCCGTAGATCGCACCGCCGAGAACCCGGCGAGTCCCGCCGTAGCCGCATAGAGCGCGATCCAGACGACGAGCGCGGACTTCGCCTTCAGCGCAGACGGCTCGTCCGTTGCCAGGCCGCGCTGCTCTACAGCTCTCAGCACGGCGTCTGCGGCTTGCTCGTAGCACCCCCTCGGCTTGCCACGCCCCGCCGAGAGATCAACGCTGTTCCGGAAGCAGGCCGTCGACGCGGAGGTCTCGAGCTGCCATAAGACGAGCGCGGCAGCGGCCGCGCCGAGAAGGACTGCCGCCGCGTACCATCGAGCAGTCACCGCGCTCCTTGGATCAATGCTCGACCGCGTGGACGCCGTTGAGCCGACCAAGGAATCCAAGCCCGGCAAGCGCGAGGACAGGCGAGGCCCGTCGAGTCGAAGGCGTTCGCTTGGAGATTGAGGAGCCTACGTTCGAGGGCCCCGAGGTCGATGCGTTCATCGCGACCGCGAGTATCTCACCGAGCGGATCGGGATCGCTCACGGCGCTCGATCAGCTCAAACCGGTAACTGATCTGGCAAGGCGTCCTTGTCGAGTGCGGCTCGGCGGATTGCACGACGTAGGATTCACGGCATCGAGGAGTACGGACCGTCCGCATACGGCGACCGATTCGCGGAAATCTACGACGACTGGGTGGCGGTGGCGGCGCGTGGCCTCGCCACCGATGCGGCCGTCGCGTTTCTCGCCGAGGTCGCCGGCTCTGGACCGGTGCTCGAACTCGCGGTCGGTACCGGACGGATTGCGCTCCCGCTCGCGGAGCGCGGTCACGACGTTCATGCGGTCGACGCATCGGAGGCGATGGTCGCGCGCCTTCGTGCGAAGCCCGGCGGGGAAAGGATCCGAACCACGATCGGCGACCTCGCCGACGTCCCGGTCGAGGGTCGCTACACGCTCGTCTACCTCGTCTTCAACACGCTCTTTGCGTTGCAGACACAGGAGGAGCAGATCCGTTGCTTCGAGAACGTCGCCGCTCACTTGACCCGGGATGGTGTCTTCGTCGTGGAGACGTTCGTTCCGGACGTCACCCGCTTTGACCGCGACCAGCGGATCGAGACCGAGCACGTGGGCCTCGACCAGGCGTGGATCGGCCTCGCGCAACACTTCCCCGCCGAGCAGCGTGTCGACTCGATGCACATCCTCCTCCGCGAACGCGGAGCACGCTTCTACCCGGTCCGGATCCGCTACGCCTATCCCTCGGAGCTCGACCTGATGGCCCGGCTCGCAGGCCTCGAGCTTCGCGACCGGTACGACAGCTGGGAGCGAAAACCGTTCACGGAACCGACGGGCTCCTGCGTCTCCGTGTACGCCCTGGCAGCGCACCGGTCATGATCTGCCCCGAACAGCTTCCCTTCTACCACGGTGAGCTCGATCCGCTCGTCACCCGCGACCGAGAGTGGGATGCTCTCGGACGAAGGAGAAGACGACGAAGCCTCGCCGACCGGGAATCGCCACGCAAGATTCGACGGGTGACGACGTGAGCCCGACCGAGCCGATCCTGAGGCCACTGACGGCCGACGACAGCGAGCGTCTCGCGACAGCTTCAGTGCGAGAACTCCATTGGTCGTCGCTCGGCTGTTCGGCTGTTGGGAGATGTGAGATGGTTCGACCTCTCCGCCTCTTGAATCCTGAGACCCAGTACGTCAAGACACCAGATGGGGCGCACATTGCGTACCAGGTGTTCGGTTCGGGTCCCTTCGACCTCGTCTTTGCTCCCGGCTTTGCG
>DATBJE010000042.1:0-13654 GCA_036556565.1 Gaiellaceae bacterium | reverse complement strand
CCGTGCAGCACCCCGGCGCGACCGGTGCCGAGGCTAGCAGCGCCCGCAGCCTCGACCCCGACCAGCCGCACGGCCTCGTCGTCGAGAAACCCCGCGAAGATCCCGATGGCGTTCGAGCCGCCGCCGACGCAGGCGACGACGGCGTCGGGAAGCCGGCCCTCCGCGGCCAGCACCTGCTCGCGCGCCTCCCGGCCGATCACGAACTGGAGCTCGCGCACGATCTCCGGATACGGGTGGGGGCCGACGCACGACCCGATGAGGTAGTGGGTCGTCTCGACGTTCGTGATCCAGTCCCGGATCGCCTCACTCGTCGCCTCCTTCAGCGTCCTCGTCCCGAACTCGACCGCCCGCACGTCGGCGCCGAGCAGGCGCATCCGCTCGACGTTCGGCCGCTGTCGCTCCATGTCCTCGACGCCCATGTAGACCACGCACTCGAGGCCGAAGCGCGCGCAGACGGTCGCGGCGGCGACGCCGTGTTGGCCCGCGCCGGTCTCCGCGACGATGCGCGTCTTCTCGAGGCGCCGGGCGAGGAGCGCCTGGCCGAGGGCGTTGTTGATCTTGTGCGCGCCGGTGTGGCAGAGGTCCTCGCGCTTGAGGCAGATCCGGCGTCCGTCGCCGATCCGCTCCGCGCGGTAGAGGGGCGTCGGGCGGCCGACGTACGTCTTCTGGAGCCCGGCGAGCTCGGCCTGGAACGAGGGATCGGCAGCGGTCGCGCGCCAGCCGCGCTCGAGCTCGTCGAGCGCCGGCACGAGCGTCTCGGGCACGTACTGGCCTCCGTACGCTCCGAACATCCCGCGCTCCGCGACGCTCACGAGCGGACGGCCTCCGGCGCGCGCACCGCGTCGACGAAGGCGCGCACGGCCCCGTGGTCCTTCACGCCGGGGCGCGTCTCGAGGCTCCGGCTCGCGTCCACGCACCACGGGCGAACCGCCTCGACCGCCGCGGCGACGTTGTCCGGGCCGAGGCCGCCGGCGAGCACGACCCGGCCCTGCACGTGGGCCGCGCGCTCCCAGTGGCGCTCGTCCTCGCCGAGCCAGGGGAGGTCGACGACGGTCGCGACCTGCTCGCCGTCGCGGAGCAGCACGCCGTCGCGCGCGCGGTGGCCTTCCTCCTCCGGGTAGAGCTGGACGAGATCGGTGCCGGCGTCCTCGGGCGTCCCGACGAAGACCGCGACCGAGAGCATGGTGTCGGGCACGGCCAGGGGTCTCCCCGCCCGACGCGGGCTCTCGGCGAGGATGAAGCCGGCGAGGTCGGCGCCGGCCTCCGCGGCGACGGCGACGTCCTCCTCTCGTGTGAGGCCGCAGATCTTCACGAGCGGGCGGGAGACGAGCTCGGCGAGCTTGGCGCCGGGGACGTCGGCACGCATGAGGGCCGAGCCGACGAGGATGGCGCTCGCGCCGGCGAGCTCGGCCTCGGCGCCCTGCGCGCGGCTCGCGATCGCGCTCTCGGCGACGATCACGCGGTCACGCGGCGCTCGTGCGACGAGCTCGAGCTGCGCCGCCCTGTCGATCGCGAAGGTTCCGAGATCCCGCGCGTTCACGCCCACGACCTCCGCGTCGAGAGCGACGGCGCGGTCGAGCTCGTCCGCGTCGTGGGCCTCGACGAGCACGTCGAGGCCGAGCGTGCGCCCGCCGTCGATCAGGAGCCGTGCCTGCTCGTCGTCGACGTCGCGGAGGAGGAGCAGCACCGCGTCCGCGCCGGAGATGCGGGCCTGGAGGAAGTCTCCCTGGTCCCGGAAGAAGCCCTTGGCGAGCAGCGGGATGCTCGTGGCCGCGCGCGCCGCCTGGAGGTCGGCGAACGAGCCGCCGAAGCGCTCGTCGACGAGGATCGAGACGGCAGCGGCACCGTTGTCCGCGAAGGCCCTTGCGAGCACGGGCGCGTCGGCGTCCGGCCGCAGGTCGCCGGCCGAGGGCGACCGCCGCTTCACCTCCGCGATCGCGGCGAGCCCCGGTCCGGCGAGCGCATCCCGAAAGCGCCCCATCAGCCTGCTCCCTCGGCCACGATGGCCATGCCCGGGGTCTGACCCCGGGCATGGCCCGAAAGGACGTCGAACCGCGCGCGACGCTGTGGCACGCGGGGCGCGGCTCTCGGAGCCGCCAGCGGCTCGCCGAGCGCATTTGCGAGGGGTGGACGTGTCCTCATCGGGCAGTGGCCGGGGTCTGACCCCGGACGTGTCTCACGAGGACGCATGTTCCTCACGGGAGAAGGCGACGAGGGCGTCGAGGCGCTCGGCGGCGGCGCCCGAGTCGACTGCGGCCGCGGCGAGGCGGAAGCCCTCCGCGAGGTCGTCGGCGTGGCCGCCGGCCGCGATCGCTCCGGCGGCGTTCAGGAGGACGGCGTCGCGCTTGGGGCCGGGCGCCCCGGCGAGGATCTCCCGCACGGTCGCGGCGTTCTCATCGGGCGTGCCCCCGGCGAGATCGGCCGCCGAGCAGCGCGGGACGCCGAGCTCGAGCGGATCGATCTCCCTGCTCACGACACGGCCGTCGATCACCTCGCACACGAGGTTCGGACCGGCGGGCGAGAGCTCGTCGACCCCGCCGGCTCCGTGGACGACGAAGGCGCGGCGCGCGCCGAGCCGGACGAGCACGGTGGCGATCGTCTCCACGAGCTCCGGAGCGTAGACGCCGACGACCTGGGCCCGGGCGCCCGCGGGGTTCGTGAGCGGCCCGAGGACGTTGAAGACGGTGCGCGTGGCGAGCTCGCGCCGCACCGGCGCCGCGTGCCGCATGGCCGGATGGTGCGTCGGCGCGAACAGGAACCCGAACCCGAGCTCGTCGATCGAGCGCTCGATCCGCGGCACGGGGAGCTCGAGCTCGAAGCCGAGCGCCTCGAGGACGTCGGCCGACCCGGACGCCGACGAGACAGCGCGGTTCCCGTGCTTGGCGACCCCGGCTCCGGCGGCGGCCGCGACGAGCGCCGCCGCGGTCGAGATGTTGAAGGTGCGCGCGCCGTCGCCCCCGGTGCCCGCGGTGTCGACGAGGTCGTCGCGCCCCGGGCGCACCGAGAGCACGTGCTCGCGCATCGCCTCGGCGCACCCCGCGATCTCGTCCGCCGTCTCGCCCTTCAGGCGGAGCGCGACGAGGAAGCCGCCCATCTGCGCCGGCGTCGCCTCGCCGCCCATGATCTGGTTCATCACGTCGCGGGCCTCCGCCTGGGACAACGACCGGCCCTCGAGCAGCCCGGTGAGCGCCTCTTGGATGGTCATCGCTTCCCCGCCAGGAAGTTACGCCCCAGCGCCGGCCCGTCGGGGGTGAGCACCGACTCCGGGTGGAACTGGATGCCCACGACCGGAAGCTCGCGGTGGCGGACGGCCATCACCTCGCCGTCCTCGGCGGTCGCGCACACCTCGAGGCTCTGGGGGACGCGCGCGGCGGCGAGCGAGTGGTAGCGCCCGCCCTCGAGCGGATCGGGGAGGCCCTCGAAGATGCCCTTGCCGTCGTGGGAGACGGCGCTCGCCTTCCCGTGCAGGAGGCGTCTCGCCTGGCCGATCTCGCCGCCGAAGGCCTCGACGATCGCCTGATGGCCGAGGCAGACCCCGAGCGTCGGCACGGTGGGCGCGAGCCGCTTGACGATCTCGACCGTTGCGCCCGCATCCCCGGGCCGGCCGGGACCGGGGGAGACGACGAGGTGCGTCGGGCCCAGGCGCTCGGCCTCGCCCGCGTCGATCGCGTCGTTCCGGACGACCGTCACCTCGGCGCCGAGCTCCTGGAAGAGGTGGGCGAGGTTGTAGGTGAAGCTGTCGTAGTTGTCGACGAGGAGGATCACGACGCCGCCGCCACTCCATTCTGCTCCGCCTCGGCGAGCGCCGCCTCGAGCGCGGCGAGCTTGCGCAGGCACTCCTCGTGCTCGGCCGCCGGGTCGGAGTCGGCGACGATTCCCGCGCCCGCCCGGAGCCGCGCGAGCCCGTCGGCGAGGACGACGGTACGGATCGCGATGCACGTGTCGAGCGTCCCGTCCGGGAGCGCGTAGCCGACCGCGCCCGCGTACGGGCCGCGGCGGTATCCCTCGAGCTCGGAGATGATCTGCATCGCGCGCACCTTCGGGGCGCCGGAGACCGTCCCGGCGGGGAAGCACGCGCGCAGCAGGTCGAAGCCCGTGCGGTCCGGGAGCAGCTCGCCGGCCACCTCGGAGACGAGATGGGTCACGTGCGAGTAGCGCTCCGCCTCGAGGAAGCGGACGACGTCGACCGTGCCGGGCGCGCAGACGCGCGAGAGGTCGTTGCGGCTCAGGTCGACGAGCATGACGTGCTCGGCGCGATCCTTGTCGGACGCGAGGAGCTCCTCCGCGTCGCCCTCGCCCGGGCCGGTCGTCCCCGCGATCGGGTTGAGCGACGCCCGCGTCCCGTCGAGCTTGACGAGCGTCTCGGGTGAGGAGCCCACGAGCGCGACCCCGTCGAGGTCGAGCAGGAAGTGGTACGGGGACGGGTTGATTCGCCGCAGCGCGCGGTAGACGGCGATCGCCGACGCCGAGGTGGGCCGCTCCGCCCGCTGCGAGAGGACGATCTGGAAGGCGTCCCCGGCGCGAATGTGCTCCTTCGCCGCGCGGACGCCCGCCTCGTAGGCCTCACGCCCGGGGGAGCGCGTCGTCGGCCCGCTCGCGGCCGACGCAGCAGGCAGCTCCTCGACCGCGTCGGCAAGCCGCCCCGCGACGTCGGCCGGGTCGCCGGCGAGCACCTCTGCGACGCTCGCCGCGTGGTCGAAGCGGACCAGGGTCGAGGCGACGACGAAGCGGCTCTCCGCGAGCCCGGGCCCGTCGTCCGGGAGCTGCACCGTCGGCTCCAGCGTCGCCACGTGGTCGTAGCCCAGGTAGCCGACCACCGGCCGGCCGGCGGCGACCTCCTCCTCGGCCTCGGCGAACGTGACGAGGCGCGACCCGGCGCCGACGAGGCTGTGGCGCCCGAGCCTGCCCTTCTCGACCGACTCGAGCAGGAAGCTCGCGCGCTCGCCGGCGCGCAGCCGGAGATAGGCCCCGAGCGGGGTGATGAGGTCGGCGTGGATGTCGGGTGCGGTCGTCACGGCAAACGAAAAAGACCCACCTGGCGGGGGTCTTCGAGCGGAACGGGCTGTTCGTGCGCTGGGACTAGCAGGCGACGCTCCCGCTCCGCTCGCGGCGCCAGGCCCACCAGGTGCGGTCGGGAGTCGTCATCTGCCTGAGCGTAGGCGACCCCGGCCGCGCGCGTCAAGCGCAGGTTTGGGCGTCCGCCTCCCCGCCGATAATCACCGTGATGGAGCCGCATCCCATCCGGCTCGCGGTCACGGACGACCTCGCGCGGTCGCGCCTGACCGTGTTCTTCCGGATCTTCCTCGCGATCCCGCACCTCATCTGGATCTTCCTGTGGGGGATCGCGGTCTTCGTCGTGGCGATTCTCAGCTGGTTCATCGTCCTCTTTACCGCGCGGCTCCCGAAGGGGCTGCACGGGTTCCAGGCCGCCTACGTGCGCTACTCGACGCACCTGGGCGCGTACGTCTTCCTGGCCGCGAACCCGTATCCCGGCTTCACGGGCGAGCCGGGCAAGTACCCGATCGACGTGGCGATCGAGGAGCCGGCGAGCCAGAGCCGCTGGAAGACCGCGTTTCGGATCGTCCTCGCGCTGCCGGCGATCCTGCTGTCGAGCGTGCTCGGCTCGTTCGCGTTCGGCGGTGGTGGAGGCGGCGGCAACTACCAGGGCGAGTCGAGGAGCGGCGGCGAGGAGGCCTGGATCTGGTTCGCCGACCAGATCAGCGTCGCCCTCGTGGTCGCGCTCCTCGGCTGGTGGGCCTGCGTCGCGCTAAGGCGCATGCCGATGGGCTTCCGCGACCTCGTCGCCTACAGCCTCCGCTACTCGGCCCAGGCCCTCGGCTACGTCCTCTTCCTGACCGACCGCTATCCGAACAGCGACCCGCACGATCCCGCCGCCAGCCAGCCCACGCCGGAGAAGCCGATCCGGATCGCGGTCGACGACGACCTGCGCCGCTCGCGCCTGACCGTCTTCTTCCGCCTGCTCCTGACCCTCCCGCACCTCGTCTGGCTGACGCTCTGGAGCATCGCCGTCGTCTTCGCGCTCATCGCCGCCTGGTTCGCCACGCTCGTGACGGGGACGCTCCCGAGCGCCCTCCACCGGTTCATCGCCGCCTACCTACGCTACGAGACACACGTCTTCGCGTTCCTCTTCGTCGTCGCCAACCCGTTCCCCGGCTTCACGGGCACGGCCGGGAGCTATCCGGTCGACCTCGCGATCGACGGCCCCGGGCGGCAGAACCGTTGGAAGACCGCCTTCAGGAGCGTCCTCGTGTTCCCGGCCTACGCCGTCCACGGCATGCTCGGCGGGCCGTTCTTCCTCGTCGGCGTGTTCGGCTGGTTCGTGGGCCTCTTCCTCGGCCGGATGCCGGAGGGACTGCGGAATCTCGGTGCCTACTACCTCCGCTACACGGGGCAGACGTACGGGTACCTGTACCTGCTGACCGACAGCTATCCGTTCGCCGGGCCCTCGGACTACGTCGCGCCCGAGGAGCCCGAGCCGGAGGCGCTGCCCGCGTGGCCCGACGCGCCGGTTTCGCCCTCGTTCTAGCGGCCCTCGCGGTCGTCTGGGCGCTCGCCGCGTGGCTGCTGTGGGAGAGCGTGGTCCCCGACGACCTGCGCCTGCCGCACGTCTCCGCGAGCGACGTCCTCTCGGCCGACGAGCTCGCGAAGGCGCGCAGCTACGAGCGCTTCCTGCGTTTCAGCTTCCTCGCCTCGCTCGTCGTGCTCCTCGTCGTCTTCGGGCTCTACGCGCGCTACGGCGCGCGCTTCGTCCGCGAGTCCGCGGCGGGGCGCATCGGCACCGGAATGCTGCTCGGGATGCTCGGCTTTGCGATCCTCTGGCTCGTCCAGGTGCCGTTCGGGATGCTCGACCTCTGGTGGCAGCGGCGGCACGACACCTCGGAGCTCGGCTACCTGGACTGGATCCTGCTGAACTGGTTCGCGCTCGGCGGCGACTTCCTCTTCGTGTGCCTCGCCCTCCTCATCGTCATGGGACTGGCCGGCCCGCTCGGCAACTGGTGGTGGATCCCCGGCGGGGCGGCCTTCGTCGCGCTGGCGCTCGTCTTCACCTTCATCTCCCCGTACCTGATCCCGGAGCAGCGTCGCGCCTCGGCGCGCGTCGAGGCCGACGCGGATCGCCTCGCCGAGGAGGAGGGGCTCCCCGACGTCCCGATCCGGGTGCAGCAGGTCGACTCGTGGGAGGCGCCGAACGCGGCAGCGGTCGGGCTCGGCCCGACCCGCCGGGTCATCCTCTGGAACACGCTCGTCGACCGCTTCGACGAGAACGAGGTGCGGGTCGTCCTCGGCCACGAGCTCGGCCACCACGCGCGGAACCACCTCTGGAAGTCGATCGCCTGGTACGCGCTCTTCGCCTTTCCCGGCGCGCTGCTCATCGCCTGGGGGACGCGGAGGCGCGGCGGGATGGCGGAGCCGACCGCCGTGCCGCTCGCGCTGCTCGTCCTCGTCGCGCTCGAGATCGCCGCGCTCCCGGCCCAGAACGCGGTCACGCGTCACATGGAGGCCGAGGCGGACTGGGTGGCGCTCGAGACGACGCGCGACCCGGCCGCCGCCAAGGGCCTCTTCCAGGGCTTCTCGCGGGAGGCGCTCCTCGACCCGAGCCCGCCGACCTGGGCGTTCGTCCTCATGGACAATCACCCCTCCATCGCCGAGCGCATCGCCATGGCCGAGGCCTGGCGGGCGCGCGGTGGTCGCTGAACCCCCGTTGCTAGGCTGATTCCGTGGCCCGCACGGTCATCCTCTCGGCGATTCGTACGCCCTTCGCGAAGCTCGGCGGCGGCCTCCGCGACCACAGGGCTCCGCAGCTCGGAGCCCTCGTGATCGGCGCGGCGCTCGAGCGCGCGGGACTCCCGGGCGACGAGGTCGACTACGTGATCATGGGGCAGGTGCTGCAAGGAGGCGCCGGCATGGCGCCGGCCCGGCAGGCGTCGCTCGGCGCCGGCCTGCCGAAGGAAGTGCCCGCGGACACGGTCAACAAGGTCTGCGCCTCGAGCATCCGCGCCGTCGAGATCGCCGACCAGATGATCAGGGCCGGCGACGCCAGGGTCGTGGTCGCGGGGGGCATGGAGTCCATGTCGAACGCGCCCTACGCGCTCGAGAAGGCCCGGTTCGGCTATCGCCTCGGCGACGGGACGGTCATCGACCTCATGCTCCACGACGGCCTCGTCTCGCCCTTCGACGGCAAGCACATGGTGGAGCAGGCGTCGTTCGTCTCCCGCGAGCTCGGCATCACCCGCGAGGAGCAGGACGCCTGGGCGCTTCGCTCGCACGAGCGGGCGATCGCCGCCATCGACGCAGGCGTGTTCGACGACGAGATCGTCGCGGTCAACGGGCTCGAGACGGACGAGGGGCCCCGCCGCGACACGTCCCTCGAGAAGCTCGCCTCGCTCAGGCCCGTCTTCGACCCGGACGGGACGACGACCGCCGGCAACGCGCCGGGCGTCAACGACGGCGCCGCAGCGCTCGTCCTGGCGAGCGACGACTTCGCCCGCGAGCGCGGGCTCGAGACCCTGGCGACGATCCTGTCGCAGGCCTGGATCGCCGACGAGCAGGCCTACCTGGCCCGCACGCCCGCGAAGGCGAGCGCGCGTGCCCTCGACCGGGCGGGGAAGACGATCGACGACGTCGCTCGTGTCGAGATCAACGAGGCGTTCGCCTCCGTCACGGTGAACTCCGTGAAGATGCTCGGCGCCGATCCCGCCGTCGTGAACGTGAACGGCGGCGCCGTGGCGCTCGGCCATCCGATCGGCGCCTCGGGCGCGCGCATTCTCGGGACGATGGTGCACAACCTCCATCGCAACGGCGGCGGCATCGGACTCGCGGCCATCTGCTCGGGCGGCGGTCAGGGCGACGCGATCCTCGTCGAGGTCTAGGGAACCCTCCTGCGGCCTTGCGCGTCTCGGTGGGCATGAGGCTCGTTCTCGGCCTGCTCGCGCTCGCCGGCTCGCTCGCGGCCGCCGGCTGCGGTGCCGGCTCGGAGACGAGCGGGGTCGGCACGCCGACGGCGTCGACCCCGGTCGAGCAAGTCGACACGTCCACGGCCGTCGAAAGCGACCGCACGACACCGTCGGCGATCGTCCTCGCGAGCGACGCCGGCCGGCAGACGGCCGTACGCGGCTCGTACTGTGTGGAGTACAACGACGAGGCGGCCGGCGAGGCCAGCGGCGCGTGCGCCGACACCGGCCCGGTTGCGCCGGCGAAGCTGAGCACGATCCGGCCGGGCGAGACGGTCCGGATCGTCCTGGAGGATGCCGAGGTCGTCCGTTCTCAGGGCTGCTCCGGCGCGGACGAGCAGAGCTGCATCGGCAGCGTCGCGGTCCATCCGCTCTGCAAGAGGAAGACCGTCGAGTCGATTCCGCTCGCGCTGGGGCCCGAGACCACCTGGCGCGTCGATCTCGAACCGGGTAGGTACGAGCTCGAGGTCTTCGCGTACTTCGACGCGGGGGACGGGCGCTCGGGGGACGTGAGCGGGTCGCTCGGCCTGCTCGTGGACGATGCGGCTCCGCTCGAGATCGTGCCGGTGCCGGCGTCGAAGGAGTGCGCCGCGGGCTAGGTCAGTCGAGCGGGACGATCCAGGTCGACCGCGCGAGCCTGACCTTGCCGACGGTCGTTCCCGTGCGCAGGTCGACGACCTCGTAACGGCGGCCGTTGTTCCAGCCGGCGTAGAGGTAGCCCCCCTCGATCTGGGACAGGTCGGCGTTGTCGCGCACGAGGGAGAACCGCCAGCGGCCTCGGTCGTCGAACGCGGTCAGCGTCTGCTCGGATGAGCCCGGCCTGTATCCGGAGGCGACGAGGGTCCCGTCCGTGAAGCTGATCGTTGACGACTCGTCGCTCACCCTGCTCACGCTCCAGTCGCTCGGGTCGACGAGGACGAGCCCGGCGGGGGTGACGTCGATGTCTGATCCGTCGGTCGTCCAGTGCGCGCCGCTCACCGCGACAAGCCCGCTCGGGAGCCAGGCCGCGACCCGCTCGGGGCCGTTCATCGACTTCGCCTCGGCGCTCGGCTCGAGCCAGTCGCGGAGCCGCCCGAGGAGCGAGACGGGCTCTGCGAGGTCGTGCGCGCGGGCCGTCATGGTCCCGAGGTCCACCTCCACCGCACGGTCGCCCGCCGCGACGACGAGCGCGCGATCGCCCGCGGGGTCCACGGCGAGCCCGGGGACCGACTGGCGGAGGCGCGGGTCATCGCCCTCGGCGGCGTCCTGACTCCAGCCCGCCGGGATCCCGGGGAGGCTCGTGGTGCGAAGACGCTCACCGTCGTAGCCGGCCAGCGAGGCCGACCCGATGCCCGAGACCGGCGCGACGAGGACCACGAGGACGTCGTCGGCGGGAGAGGAGGACACGATGATTCCGTCGAGATCCCGCCTGTCGGTCACGGTCCGCGTCACGGGGTCAACCAGCGCGACGCGGGCCGGCTGGCCGCCGAGCGAGACGAGCAGCCGGCGGGGTGACACCCAGAGGAGGCCGTGGACGTAGGCGCTGCCCACGTACACGGTGCCGAGAGAGCGAAGATGCCTCGTCGTGACGAACTGGACGACGCCCTTGTCCCCTACGCCGATGGCAAGCGTCTTCCCGTCGGGGGAGCGCTCCGCCCCCGACGTGAAGTACGGGAGGACGAGCGAGTGGCCGCCGACGCGCGCGAGCGTCCGCGCGTTCGCCCGGTAGAGCTTGTTTCCGCCCCCGTGCGACCAGGCCGCGAGGACCGTCGCCTTCGGCGGCGGCGCCGTCGTCGACGTCGTCGCGGCGTCGCTCCCCTGCGCGGGCGGCGGCGAAGCCGCGTGGTCCTTCCCGCTGCAGGCGACGAGAGCGAGCGCGGCGGTCGCGATGAGGAATGCCGTGCGGAGCATCCACCGCGAATACACCTCGTCGGCCGAGGTGGTTCCAGTAGTGTCCGGGGACGTGAGGTTCGAGCGTGTCCTCGTCGTCGGCGCCGGGCAGATGGGAGCGGGGATCGCCCAGGTGCTGGCGGCCTCCGGGCGCGCCGTCCTCCTCCACGACGCCGCGCCGGGAGCGGTGGAGAAGGGCCTCGCCGGGATCGGCGCGAGCCTGGAGAAGCTGGCGGCGAAGGGCGCTCCGCACGACCCCGGTCAGGTGCTCGCCCGGATCCGGCAGGCCGACGACATCGCCGACGCCGACCTCATGGTCGAGGCGGTCGTCGAGGACGCGGCCGTGAAGCAGGACGTCTTCCGGCGTGCGGACGCGGCGCTCGGCCCCGGCGCCGTCCTCGCCTCGAACACGTCGTCGATTCCCATCGCCTCGCTCGCCGACTCGACCTCCCGGCCCGACCGCGTCATCGGGATGCACTTCTTCAACCCCGTGCCGGTCATGGCCCTCGTCGAGGTCGTGCGCGCGCCGGGGACCTCGGACGAGACCGTGGCCGAGATCGTCGAGCTCGCCGCCGAGCTCGGCAAGACGCCGGCCGAGGCGAACGACTTTCCGGGCTTCGTCTCGAACCGCATCCTCATGCCGTTCATCAACGAGGCCGTCCACGCGCTCGACGACGGCGTCGCCGAGCCGGAGGCGATCGACACGATCGCCCGGCTCGGCTTCAACCACCCGATGGGCCCGCTGGCCCTGGCCGACCTGATCGGGCTCGACACGTGCGTCTCGATCATGGAGGTGCTCAGGGACGGGCTGGGCGACCCGAAGTACGAGCCGTGTTCCTTGCTGCGCGAGCACGTCGCCGCCGGCCGCCTCGGCCGGAAGAGCGGGCGCGGCTTCTATAGTTACTCCTGATGCGAGCGAGGTGGCACTCCCTCTAAAGGGGGAGAGGCCGAGAGCCGATGGAGGGTGTGACGCCGAACTTCGGGAGCCAGCCGATGCGCCTTCTCATCGTTGACGACGACGCCGCGTTCCGCGCGCTCTTGCGCACGACCTTCGAGGTCGTGGACATCGAGGTCGACGAGGCCGCGAACGCCGATACCGCGCTCGAGTCCGTGCGGAGGGCGCGGCCTGATGCGATCGTCCTCGACGTCCGCATGCCGGGCATGAGTGGGCTCGAGCTCTGCTCGCTGATGAAGGGCGAGGAGGCGACGCGGGACATCGCGGTCGTGCTCCTCTCGGGCTCGATCGACGACCGTGCGCTCGCCGACGAGGCCGGCGCCGACGCGTTCATGCGCAAGCCGTTCAGCCCGCTGGCGCTCCTCGACCTGGTCGAGCGCCTGGCCGGCGGGCTCGCCGCGGTGCCGCGCAGGCCGGTCGCGCCGGAGGGCACGGGCGAGCAGCAGCAGCTTCTGCTCTACGCGCGCGACCTCCGCCACCTGCTCGAGATCGAGCACGGGCAGCGGCTCCTCCTCCAGGACGCCTACAAGGAGACGGTCGCCGCGCTCGCGAGCGCGCTCGAGTCGAAGGACACGGGCACCCGCGCCCACTCCCAGCGCGTGCAGAGCTACGCGCTCGAGCTGACCGGCGCCGTCAGCCCGGACCTCGTGGAGGACCCGAGCGCCGAGTACGGCTTCCTGCTCCACGACGTCGGCAAGATTGGGATCCCCGACCGCATCCTCCAGAAGCCCGGCCCGCTGAACGACGGCGAGGCCCGCCTCATGAAGACGCACACCGTGCTGGGCGAGCAGATGCTCGGCGGCGTCGCCTTCCTCCAGGGCGAGGGCCTGAAGGTCGTTCGCTCGCACCATGAGCGCTGGGACGGGAGCGGCTATCCGGACGGGATCGCCGGCCCGGACATCCCGCCGGCCGCTCGGATCTTCGCCGTCGCCGACGCGCTCGACGCCATGACGAGCGATCGGCCCTACCGGCCCGCCCGCTCCTGGGAGGAGGCCGGGCGCGAGATCGTCGCGGAGTCCGGGAAGCAGTTCGATCCCGCGGTCGTGGCGGCCTTCGTCGAGCGCGAGACCACGCTGCGCGCCGTGCGGCGCGAGTTCGCAGCCGCCTAGCTCACCCGTTCGAGTCTCGCCCGGCCGCGTGCCGCGGTCGATCCCCTCCGAACATGCGGAGACTCGCGATCCTGGTGGTGCTCGCGGCGGCGTCCCTCCTGCCGCTGACCGGCTGCGTCGGCGTGGAGGGGAAGCAGGCGCAGGACATCCTCGCCCGGACGAACGAGGCGATGGCGCAGGCCGAGTCGTTCCGCTTCGCGGGGCGGCTCACCCTGGAGACGTCGGTCGGCGACTTCGGGCTCGTCATGCGCGGCGCGGCCAGCAAGGAGGACGGCGGTGCCTCGGTCGTCACGGTCTCGTCGGACGACGTCCCCGGCTTCCCGGAGGTCACCGTCGTGACGCGCGGCCAGGACGCGTGGATGAAAGCCGGCGGGAGCTGGCAGCACGTCCAGGTTCCGGCGGGACGGGCGACCGGGATGGATCAGTTCGACTTCGTCCCGTACCTCAAGGACGTCGACGTCGAAGACGGCCAGCAGGTCGGCGGCGAGCCCGCGGTGAAGATCACGGGCGTTCTCGACACCGCCGGCCTCGTCAACGGCTTCCTGGGGCAGCTGGGCACGGTTCCCGGCGGCGCGCTGCCCGACATCTCGGACGGCCTGGGCGACACACGAGTCGTGCTCTACGTCTCGGAGACGAGCCACCTCCCGCTCCGGACGCTCGTCGACATGAGCTTCGAGCAGGGCGGCGAGAGCGCCGAGATGCACTTCGACTTCGCGATCACGAACGTCGACGAGCCCGTGGCGATCCCGCAC
>DATBJE010000041.1:0-1555 GCA_036556565.1 Gaiellaceae bacterium | reverse complement strand
CACATCGTCGACTACCTGGACGGCGACACCGTCCGGACGCACCTCTCGAAGGGCCTCGGGTTCTCGAAGGAGGACCGCGACACCCACATCGAGCGCGTCGGCTGGGTCGCCTCGCGCCTGACCCGCCACGGCGCCCTCGTGCTCTGCGCGGCCATCTCGCCGTACGAGGAGACGAGGCGCAAGGTGCGCTCCATGGTCGAGGAGTTCGGGACGTTCGTCGAGGTCTACGTGAAGGCCTCGGTCGAGGAGTGCGCCCGCCGCGATGTGAACGGCCTGTACGCGAAGGCCTTCGCCGGCGAGATCAAGGGCTTCACGGGCGTGGACGACCCGTACGAGGAGCCGACCGACGCCGAGGTCGTGGTCGACGCCGAGGGTCAGACCCCCGAGGAGAGCGCACGCTACGTGATCGAGCGCCTCGAGGAGCTGGGCGTCGCGTCCGGCGCGCGCGTGGAGGCGGGAGCATGACCGTCGGCGCCGTCACGGCCGACCAGCTCATCAGGCCGCACGGGGGCGAGCTCATGCCGCGCGCGGGCGACCGCCCGGCGGACGTCGACGAGCTCGAGGCCCTCACGCTCACGTCGCGCGAGCTGTCCGACCTGGACATGCTCGCCTCGGGCGCGCTCTCGCCGCTCACCGGCTTCCTGGGCCGCGAGGACTACGAGTCGGTGGTGGACTCGATGCGGCTCGCGTCGGGGCTTCCCTGGGCGCTCCCCGTCTGCCTCGCCGCCGCGGCCGCCCCGGCCGGCGACCGCATCGCCCTGGCCGACGAGGACGGGCGCCGCCTCGCCGTCCTCGAGGTCGAGGAGGTCTACGCCTACGACAGGGAGCGGGAGGCCGAGCGGTGCTTCCGCACGACCGACGCGGAGCATCCCGGCGTCGCGCGCCTGTACGCCCAGCACGACTGGTACGTCGCCGGCCCGGTCACCGTCTTCGAGCGGCTCGAGCCCGCGTTCCCCGAGCTCCACCGCGATCCCGCCGAGACCCGCGCGCTCTTCGCCGACCGCGGCTGGAAGCGCGTCGTCGGCTTCCAGACCCGCAACCCGATCCACCGGGCGCACGAGTACCTGACCAAGTGCGCGCTCGAGACCGTCGACGGGCTGCTCATCCACCCGCTCGTCGGCGAGACGAAGTCGGACGACGTGCCCGCCGCCGTCCGCGTGGAGGCCTATCGCGTCCTCACCGAGGGGTACTACCCGGCCGAGCGCGTCGTCGTCTCGGCGTTCCCGGCGGCGATGCGCTACGCAGGCCCGCGCGAGGCGATCTGGCACGCGATCTGCCGGAAGAACTACGGGTGCTCGCACTTCATCGTCGGGCGCGACCACGCAGGGGTCGGCAGCTACTACGGCACGTACGACGCGCAGCTGATCTTCGACGAGCTCGAGCCGCACGAGCTCGACATCGAGCCGATGTTCTTCGAGCACTCCTTCTGGTGCAAGACGTGCGGACAGATGGCGACGCCGAAGACGTGCCCGCACGAGGGCGACGCCCACGTCTTCCTCTCGGGGACGAAGGTGCGCGAGCTGCTCGCGAACGGGGAGCTTCCGCCGGAGGAGTT
>DATBJE010000040.1:0-4750 GCA_036556565.1 Gaiellaceae bacterium | reverse complement strand
GTCTCCCGCAGGCCCTCCTCCATGAACCAGTGGAACGACGCCTTCTGGATGTCGATCAGGTTCGGTAGGTCGAGGACGTGCTTGAGACGGGAAAAGCTCTTTCGCGCAGGGCGCGTGGCGACCTTGTTGGCCAAGGACGGAAACCTCCCTCTAGGCAGGGTCTAGCGACAAGGATTGAGCAGCGTTCTGCAGTACGGCGGCGCGACCGATAAGAGTAGCACGACAAGCGGACCCTCCGCAAGCCTCTGCCTGCGGGGATCCGCGTATCGGCCGTCACTATAGCGCGGATCGGGCGAAAACGCGAGCGGCCCTACGCGGCGGGCTGCGGGCGCCCGTCCTCGGAGGCCGGAAAGGACAGGCGCACGCGCGTGCCGCCACCCTCCGCGCACTCGGCGGAGACCTCGCCTCCGTGGGACTCGGCGACGCGGCGGACGATGGCGAGGCCGAGGCCGGAGCCCGGGCTCCCGCGCGCTGCCGGCGCCCGGTAGAAGCGGTCGAAGACGCGCGGGAGGTCCTCCTCCGCGATCCCCGGCCCGTGGTCGCGCACGACGAGGACGCCGTCGTGAACCGAGACCTCCACCTCGTTGCCGGCGGGGCTCCACTTCGCCGCGTTGTCGAGGAGGTTCGCGATCGCCCGGTCGATCGAGGCAGGGTGGCCGCGCACGAGCGATTCCTCGAGGTCGGCGCTGAACGTGATCCCGTCGCGCCGCCGGCGGGCGCGCTCGATCGCCTCCCCCGCGAGGAGGTCGAGCCGCACGTCCTCCTGCTCGCCCGCCGACTCCTCGGCGCGGTCGAGCTCGACGAGTTCGGCGACGAGGAGGCTCATCTCCTCGAGCTGCTCGGACACGTCGGCGAGCAGGCGCTCGCGCTCGGCCGGGGCGAGCGAGTCCGTGCGGGCGAGGACCTCGATGTTCGTCCGCAGGCTCGTCAGCGGCGTTCGCAGCTCGTGCGAGGCGTCGGCGACGAAGCGCCGCTGGGCGCTGGCCGACTCGTCGAGCGCGGCGAGCATCGTGTTGAAGCTGACCGCGAGCCGGGAGAGCTCGTCGTCGCCCTGCACCTCGATCCGGCTCCCGAGGTCGCGGGTGGCAGTCACGTGCTCCGTCGCGTCGGTGAGCCGGCGCACCGGCGCGAGGGCGGTGCGCGCGACGACCAGGCCCAGGGCCGCGGCCAGGCCGATGCCGGAGAGGGCGACGATGAGAAGCAGCGTGCGCATCCGGCCGAGCGTCTCGTCCACCTCCGTGAGCGGCCGCGAGACCTGCAGCGCGTAGCCCTGCGCGAGCTGGCGCGTGACGATGCGGACGTGGGTGCCGGCGACGTCGGCGTCGCGCAGGTACTCGCCCGACTCGCCGGACGCGACCTCTATCGTGTGGTCGTTCACGGGGAGCGGGACGTTGTCGCCCGGCGCCCTGATCGCCCCCTGCGGGCCGACGACCTGGACGTAGCCGCCGGGGCCGCCGAGCGGAGGGCCCGGGATCCTGAGGAAGAACTGGTTCGGCGCCGTCTGCACGACGCTGATGGGGATGCGCGCGATCACCTCCGCCCGGGTGACGAGCGCGCTGTCCACCTGGCTCCGGAGCTCGCTGCGAACGGCGAGGTAGACGACGACCGACGCGACCGCGACGGCAATCGCCACGGCGAACGCGGCGGCAAGGGTGAGGCGCGCCCGAAAGCTCACGGCTCCCGCAGGGCGTACCCGACGCCGCGGACCGTCTGGATCAGCCGGGGCCGCCCGCCGGCCTCGGTCTTCCGCCGCAGGTACCCGATGTAGACGTCGAGGGAGTTCGACCCGGCGCCGAAGTCGTACCCCCAGACGCGCTCGAAGATGAGCGAGCGGGTGAGCACCTGGCGCGGGTTGATCATGAAGAGCTCGAGGAGCGAGAACTCCGTGCGCGTCAGCTCGATCGGCTCCCCGTCCCGCCGGACCTCGCGCGTCTTCGGGTCGAGCTCGAGGTCGGCGAAGCGAAGGGTCTCGCCCGCCTCGGCCGAGGTCCGCCGCAGGAGCGCGCGCAGGCGGGCGAGCAGCTCCTCGAGGGCGAACGGCTTCGTCAGGTAGTCGTCGGCCCCGGCGTCGAGCCCCTCGACGCGGTTCTCGACCTCCGCCCGGGCGGTGAGCATGAGCACCGGCAGGCGGCTCCCGGACCGGCGCAGCGTCCGGCAGACCTCGAGCCCGTCCGGCGGTGGCATCAGCACGTCGAGGATCATCGCGTCCGGATCGGACTCGGAGTCGAGCCTGGTCAGCGCCTCGCCGCCGTCACCGGCGAGCTCGACCTCGTAGCCCTCGAGCTCGAGCGCCCGGCGAAGCGAGTCGCGGACGGCCCGCTCGTCGTCGACGACGAGGATCCTCATGCGCGCATTGTGCGCATCCAGGGTGAGAGCCGGCTAAGAACCCCGCTCCTCGGCCGAGGCCGGGCCTTCTTAGGCACTTCTTAGCCCCGTCTCACCCGGGTCTTAGGGGCCGCTGGTGCCATGGCCGGAAGTCATCACGCGAAAGGAACGACCCATGAGCTCGCGAACGACCAAGACCCTCTCAGTTTCCGCGGCGCTCGTCACCGTCGCCGCGATCGGCGCCGGCGGAGGCGCCGCCACCTACGCCGCCCTCTCGCCGAGCGACGGCACGACCGTCGTCCGCCAGGTCACCGTCGCCGGGTCGGAGCCGGCCGCGAGCTCGACCGAGCCGCTGTCGGTGAGCGAGATCTACGACCGCAGCTACAAGAGCGTCGTCGAGATCAGCGTCTCCTCGACCTCGAACAGCGGCCCCATGGGCGAGCCGCAGACGCAGTCCGCGCTCGGCTCGGGCTTCGTCTACGACGACCGGGGCCACATCGTCACGAACGCGCACGTCGTCGACGGCGCGCAGTCGGTGTCGGTGCGGTTCTGGGACGGCTCGACCCACGACGCGACCGTCGTGGGCACCGACCCGTCGACCGATCTCGCCGTGATCAAGGTGGACGCGCCTTCCTCGCTCCTGGCGCCGCTCGCCCTCGGCGAGTCGGACGCCGTCGCGGTGGGCGAGCCCGTCGTCGCCATCGGGAGTCCCTTCGGCCTCGAGGAGACCGTCACGAGCGGGATCGTCAGCGCGCTCCACCGGCAGATGAGCTCCCCGAACGGCTTCACGATCGACGACGCGATCCAGACCGACGCCGCCATCAACCACGGCAACTCGGGCGGGCCGCTCCTCGACTCGCAGGGCAGGGTCATCGGCGTCAACTCCCAGATCGAGAGCGAGTCGGGCGGGAGCGACGGCGTCGGGTTCGCCATCCCGGCGAGCACGGTCCAGTCGATCGTGTCCCAGCTCCTCGCCGCCGGCAGCGTCGAGCACGCCTACCTCGGCGTCGGCGTGGCGACGATCCCGGACTCGGCAGCGTCGCAGCTCGGCCTCCCGCAGGGCGTCGAGATCACCGACGTGAAGAGCGGGACGCCGGCCGCGGATGCGGGGCTTCGCGCCGCGACGCGCTCCGAGACGGTCGACGGCCAGGACTTCCCGACCGGCGGCGACGTCATCACCGCCGTCGACGGCAAGGCCATCACGTCCGGGACCGACCTGCAGAGCGCCGTCGACGCGAAGAAGCCCGGCGACTCGATCACCGTCACCTACTCCCGGAACGGCCAGACGCAGACGGTCCAGGTCACCCTCGGGACGAGGCCGTCGTAGGCGGGGAGCTTCTTAGGAACTTCTTAGGCGCCTCTCACCTTGCACTCATGACGATCGCCTTCCATCGTCAGACAGGCAACCCGAAAGGACCTCGCCGATGAGAAACGTCAAGCCCCGGACACTGATCGCCGCGACGGCCGCCGGACTGGCGATCGCCGGCGGAGCCGCGGCCGTCGCCGCGTCTCAGTCGGACTCGACCGGCTCGTCCTTCTGGGACTCGGTGGCTCAGCACCTCGGGATCTCCTCGGAGAAGCTCGAGGACGCGACCAAGGCCGCCGCGGCCGACCAGGTGGACAAGGCCGTCGAGGACGGCCGGATCACGAAGGAGCAGGCCGACGAGCTCAAATCCCGGATCGAATCGGGCGAGTTCCCGCCCTTCTTCGGGCCGGGCTTCCACGGCGGGTTCCGCGGGCCTCACGGCATGGACGGCCGCTCCGGACACCACTTCTTCTTCGGGGAGAAGGACTCCGCGGCCGCCGACTACCTCGGCCTCGACGAGGACGAGCTGCGCGAGCAGCTCTTCGCCGGCAAGTCGCTGGCCGAGATCGCCAAGGTGGAAGGGAAGTCCGTGGACGGCCTGAAGAAGGCGATCCTCGCGGGCGCGAGGAAGCACCTCGACGAGGCCGTGGCCGACGAGCACCTCACCCAGGAGCAGGCGGACGCGATGTACGAGCGCCTGCAGTCGTCCGTCGACGACATCGTCAACGGGACCCTGCCCAAGTGGGGCTCGCACTTTCACGGCCCCGGCCCGGACGGCCCCCCGCAGGAGCAGGGGGGCGACACGTCCGCGGACGGGACGAGCTAGCCGCCCCTCCAAAGCCCTCCTCGCACACGCGACGGGGCCGGGTCTCCCCGGCCCCGTCGCCCCCGACTGAGGGTCCCTACTTGATCTCGACGCTGGCGCCCGCCTCTTCGAGCTGCGCCTTGATCGAGTCGCTCTCCTCCTGCGTCACGCCCTCCTTGACGGCGTTGGGCGCCCCGTCCACGAGGTCCTTGGCCTCCTTGAGGCCGAGGCCCGTGATCGCCCGGACGACCTTGATCACCTGGATCTTCTTGTCGCCCGCGCCCGTGAGGACGACGTCGAACGCCGTCTGCTCC
>DATBJE010000039.1:0-16170 GCA_036556565.1 Gaiellaceae bacterium | reverse complement strand
GCCGCCTGAGGGCGAAAGGCCCGGAATAGCCGGGGGTTTCCGGGCGTTTGCTTGTTAGTGTCCGGCGGATGGAAGAGCCCGAAGGCGATGCCCGCCGGCTGGCGACCGAGGCGCGCGACCGCGTCAGGTTCGAGGAGGAGGCACTTGAGCTCGCCGATCAGGTCTACCGTGTGGCGCGCCGACTCGTCCCGAGCCGCGAGGAGGCCGAGGACCTCGTCCAGGAGACCTACGCCCGCGCATTTCGGAGCTGGCGCTCGTACACGCCCGGAACGAACCTCCGTGCCTGGTTGATGCGCATCATGACCAACCTCAACATCGATCGCGGGCGCCGGGAGCAGCGGGCGCCGGACATGCGGCCGATGGAGGAGGGCGACTACTTCCTCTACAACCGGCTCGAGGAGACGAGCGCGAACGACGCCGAGGAGCGCATCGCCGAGCGGCTCTCGCAGGACTCGATCGTCCAGGCCCTCGCCGAGGTGCCCCACGACTTCCGCGACGTCATCGTCCTCGTCGACATCGGCGACTTCTCCTACCAGGAGGCCGCCCAGATTCTCGACGTCCCCATCGGGACCGTGATGTCGCGCCTGCACCGCGGGCGGAGAATCCTGAAGAGCGAGCTCGCCGAGACGGCGGTCGGGGAGGAGTCGTGACGGAGTTCGAGTCCATCTGCGAGAAGTGCGAGCAGCTCCTCCAGCCGTACCTCGACCGCGACCTGAACGAGACCGAGCGCCTCGAGGCCGAATCGCACCTCGGCAACTGCGACTACTGCCGCACGCGGTATCACTTCGAGGTGAACCTGCGGCGCTACGTGCGCACGGCGTGCACGGAGACGATGTCGCCGGAGCTGAAGGCGAAGCTGGCGACGCTGCGGACGCCCCTCGAGGGCGTCTAGCCCCGCGAGCTCCTACCCGCCGACGATGACGACGAGCCGCTTCGGATCGCCGCCGCCGGGCAGCGCGGTCGTTCCGACGGCCAGCTCTCCGGCGAGGCGCGCGGCGATCGCCTCGGCGCCCGGCGGGTAGTAGACGCGCGTCTCGCTGTAGTTCCGGCGGTCGGCGTTTCGCACCTCGCCGATCCGGTAGGCGAGCCCGGCGATGTCGTTCGCGAGCCCGGCGGCCGCGTTCCCGCGGCGCGTGCCGTTGTAGACGTCGACCTGGATCTCCCAGCGGTTGGGGAGTGGCGCGGCGGCGTGCTTCGCGGCGTTCGTCGGCGCGACGGCCGGATCGGGCGGGAAGAGCTGGGGGCGGAGGACGAAGATCAGGAGCGCGACCAGGGCGACGACGAAGCCGAGGACGAGGCCCCAGCGCCTGAGCGACCAACGCTCGACCACCGTCTCGACGGGGAGCCCGGCGAGCTCGCGCGCCTCCCGCTCGGTGATCCCCAGCGCCGACGCGTAGACGACGGCAGCGGCGAGGGCGTCGGCCGCGGACGGAAAGACGTAGGTGCGGGCCTCCTCGAGCGACTTGACCGCGTCGACGTCGAGGTGCGCGGACGCCGCCGCCTCCTCGAGCGAGAGTCGGCGCCGCAGGCGTGCGGCCATGAGCGGCGAGTGTGCGGCGTGGGCCTCCATCGGAGGACCTCAGTGTTCGGCGAGCGACGCTTCCACCTGCCTCTCTCATCGGCAGCGGCGGGCGTCCCTTGAGCGACGCTAGCCCGGCTCGCAGGGGCCCTGGCCGCTTTCGGCGGAGAGGGCGAACGTGCGCTCGCCCAGGTGTCCCGGCGCCATGCCGAAGGTGAGCAGCATGACGCAGTCGTCCCCGCGCGAGAAATCCACCCGGAACGCCGTCGAGCGGGTCGCGCCGGTCTCGTCGGCGCCGACGGGCACGGTCTCGGTCCGGGCCTCCCACTCCGGGGTCAGCTCAGAGACGTAGAAGTCGACGACGTCCACCTGCTTCGCGGACGCGGGCGGCGCGTAGAGGACGCTCGTCACGACCCGGTCGGGAACGGGGAGCGCGCTGTCGGCCGAGCTCCTCGTGATGCGGTCGAGCTCCTCTGCTCCGGGGTAGGTCGGCAGCGAGTCGAGGACCTCTTCGTTCGCGTCTGCCCGCCCGGGGTCGAGCTGCGTCCACGCCGCGTAGGCGATGCCGGCGCCGAGCGAGAGCAGGACGAGCGCCGGCAGGACGACCGCCGGCCGGAGAAGGCGCCGTCGGGTCACGGCAGGTCGTCCGGCGTGTCGACATCCCCCGGCCAGCCGAGGTCGTCGCAGGGGACGAGGAGCGGCTCGACGGCCCGAAGGCCCTCGTCGGGAACCGCGTCCCAGAGCTCCCGGGCGACGAGCAGCGGATGGCCGCGGCTCCCCCCGTAGTCGGCGGCCACGAGCGGCGCGTTCGCGGCCCGCCAGGCGGCGACGACCCGCTCGACCGCCGCCGGGGACAGGTCGGGCCCGTCCGCGAGGACGACCACCGCGGCCTCGGTGTCCGGCGCGAGCGCCGCGAGGCCGCAGCGAAGGGAGGCGCCCGGCCCGAGCTCCCAGTCGGGGCACTCGACGACGCGGGCGCCGGGCGCCTCGAGCGGGTAGGCGCCCGCGACGACGACGATCTCCTCGACCGGCGCCCCGCGCAGTCGCTCGAGCACCTGCGGGAGGAGCAGCCGCTGCTTCGGCGACCCGAACCGGGTCGCCGCGCCGGCCGCCAGCACAACGGCCCCTATGGACACGGCCGGGGTCTGACCCCTGACATGGCTTCCGAAGACATGGGCGACCGCTTGGCTCGCACGCGGCGACGCCAGGATCGACCACGAAACCTGGCTGTTAAGGACACGACCGGGGTCTGACCCCTGACATGGCCCTAGAGGACAGAGCCGCCGGTCTCAGCCGGCATCCGCCTCCGGCGTGAGCGTGAGGATGTCGGCGATGTGGATGAGCCGGAACGTCGCGCGCGAGAGCCGCCGGCGCTCGGTCTCGTCCTCCGTCTCCGGCAGCGTCCGCCAGAGGTCGCTGGCCGTGTCGAGCAGCTCCGCGATCCGCTCGCGCTCCGCTGCGTAGCCGTCGCGCTCGGCGCAGGCGTTCAGCGCGAGCCCGAGGACGCCGATCGTGTCCGACTGCCGCGTCCAGAGAAGCGGCGTGGCCATTGCGAGGTAGTGGTGGATGCGGGCGAAGGCGATCGGCTGGTCGAACGACCGCAGGTCCTTCGGCGGCCCGAGCTCGGGGTGATCCTCGTCGTCGGCGATCCGCGCCGCCGATCGGCCGAGGACGTCGCGGAGCTCCTCATCGGTCAGCCCCGCCAGCCGCGCCGTGCGCAACGCGAGCAGGAGCGCGCCCGGCTGCTGCCCGTACGGGAAGTCCGACGCGTACAGCACCTGTCCCGGCGAGACGCGCGAGAACATGTCGAGGAGGTCGATGGCGCTCCAGACCGAGGTGTCGAAGTAGACCCCGGGACGGCAGGCGAAGCAGTCCGAGAGCGCCGCGAGGTCGGCGATCCCGGCGTGGGCGATGATGAGCGGGCTCTCGGGGTACGCCTCGTGGAGGCGGCGCAGGTGGGCGGCGATGGGCGGGAGCCCGCGGCCCCCGTGGATGAGGATCGGGACTCGCCGCTCCGCCGCCAGCGCGAAGACGGGAGCGAGCCGTTCGTCGTTGAGGTGGAACCCCTGCGCGCGCGGGTGCAGCTTGATGCCGCGGGCGCCGCGCTCGAGGGAGCGCGTCAGCTCCTCGATCGGCCCTTCGGCCAGGTCGGCCCGCGCGAAGGGCACGATGAGGCCCTCCGACTGGGCGGCCGCGTCGAGCGTGCGGTCGTTGGCCGCACGGAACGCCGGCTCGCGGTCGGGCTCGTCGAGGCAGAACGCGAACGCCCGCTCGACTTCCGTCCGACGCAGGAAGGCGACGAGCTCCTCGAGCGGCGCCACCATCCCGTCGATGTCGCGGCCGACGTGCACGTGCGCGTCGAAGAGGCTCGCTCCCTCAGGAACGAGCCGGCGCGCCGCCCCCTCGTACGTCTCGACGAGACGATTGGTGCGCTCCAGCACGGCTTCCACGAGGATGAATCTAGCCGAGCGGATACCATCCCGGAGCCGTGCCGGACGTCCTCATCTTCGGTGACACCGTGCGCTCTCCCGAGCTTCGCCACGAGGTGCCCGTGTCGGTGCCGGATCCGTTCGTCTACCTGGAGCAGAACGGCACGCGAACGGTGTTCGTGGGCTCGCTCGAGCTCCCCCGGCTCGAGACGCTGGCCGGGCTCGAGACGGTCCCGCTCGAGGAGCTCGGCGTCGACGAGCTCATCGAGCAGGGGTACGCCTGGCACGAGATGACGCGCGAGCTCGTGCTTCGCGCGTGCCTCGCGGCGCAGGTGACGTCCGCGGTGACGCCGCGCGACTTCCCGCTCGGGCTGGCCGACTACCTGCGGGCGAACGCGATCGAGGTCGAGGCCAGAGGCGAGCTGTTCGACGAGCGCCGCCGGGTCAAGTCGTCCGCCGAGCTCGAGGGCATCGGCCGGGCGCAGCGCGCGGCCGAGCACGGGATGGACGCCGTCCGCGCCCGGCTCCGCGAGCCCGAGGGCCTCACGTGCGAGGACCTGCAGGCCGAGGTGATGCGGTCGTTCAGCGACGACGGCGTCATCGTCCCGGACATCATCCTGATCTCCTCGGGCCCCCAGACGACCGTCGGCCACGAGCCGGGCAGCGGCCCGGTCCGCGAGGGCGAGCCGGTCATCGTCGACCTCTTCCCGCGCGACCCCGTCTCGGGCTGCTACGCGGACATGACGCGCACGTTCTGCATCGGCGAGCCGCCCGAGGAGCTCGCGCGCTTCCACGCGCTCGTGAAGCAGGGCCTCGAGCTCGCCTGCGACACCATCCGCCCGGGCATCACCGGCGCGGACGCCCACCGGGCCGTCTGCGAGCTCTTCGAGGAGGCGGGCTACCGCACGCAGATCACGAAGCCGGCCGGCGAGGTGCTCGAGGACGGGTTCTTCCACAGCCTCGGGCACGGCGTGGGCCTCGAGGTCCACGAGCTCCCCAGCCTCGGCCGAACCGGCGAGGAGCTCGTCGCCGGCGACGTCCTGGCGGTCGAGCCCGGCCTCTACCGCACGGGCTTCGGCGGCTGCCGGCTCGAGGACCTCGTCCTCGTCACCCAGGACGGCTGCGAGGTCATCGCGAAGTACCCCTACGACCTCGCTCCGTAGGCCGGAACGGGGATCGCCCCGCCCTAGAATCCGCCCATGAAGGTGTGCCCCGCCTGCGGCGAGGAGAATCCCGAGCGCGCCCGCTTCTGCCTCAACTGCGGGACGACCCTGCAGGAGGCGCCGCAGCAGGGCCGGGACGAGCGGAAGGTGGTCACGGTCCTGTTCGCCGACCTCGTCGACTTCACCGCGCGGGCGGAGCGCCTCGACCCGGAGGACGTGCGCGCCACGCTCGGGAACTACCACGGCCGGGTTCGCACCGAGCTCGAGCGGTACGGAGGCACGGTCGAGAAGTTCATCGGCGACGCCGTCGTCGCGGTGTTCGGCGCGCCCGTCGCGCACGAGGACGACCCCGAGCGCGCCGTCCGCGCAGCGTTCGCCGTGCACGACGCCGTCGCGCGGCTCAACGCCGCCGACGAGCGCCTCGACCTTCACCTCCGCGTCGCCGTCAACACCGGCGAGGCGCTCGTCGCGCTCGATGCGCGGCCGGGCGAGGGCGACGCGATGGTCTCGGGCGACGTCATGAACACCGCCGCGCGCCTCCAGACCGCAGCGCCGGTCGACGGCGTGCTCGTCGGCGAGGCGACGTACCGCGCCACGGAGCGGACGATCGTCTACGACGAGGCCGGCGCCGTGGAGGCGAAGGGCAAGGCGCAGCCCGTTCCCGCCTGGCGCGCCGTCGAGCCGCGCTCCCGCTTCGGGGTCGACTTCGAGCAGGCCGGCGGCGCTCCCCTCGTCGGCCGCCGGCGCGAGCTCGACCTGCTGCTCGGAGCGCTCGCCCGCGCCCGCGAGGAGCGCTCGGTCCAGCTCGTCACGGTCGTCGGCGTGCCGGGCATCGGCAAGAGCCGGCTCGTCTGGGAGCTCTCCCAGGTGGTCGACCAGGATCCTGACGAGCTCGTCTACTGGCGGCAGGGCCGGTCGCTTTCCTACGGCGAGGGCGTGTCCTTCTGGGCGCTCGGCGAGACGGTCAAGGCGCACGCGGGGATCCTCGAGACGGACGCGGTCGACGTCGCCCGCGACAAGCTCGTGAACGTCCTCGCGGAGGCGGTCGCCGACGCGGAGGAGGCGCGCTGGATCGAGGAGCACCTGAGCACCCTCGTCGGCCTCGGCGACGTCGAGGCGACCGGCGATCGGCGCGATGAGGCCTTCGCCGCCTGGCGGCGCTTCTTCGAGGCCCTCGCCGACGTCAGCCCCCTCGTTCTCGTCTTCGAGGACCTCCAGTGGGCGGACGACGGCCTGCTCGACTTCGTGGACCATCTCGTCGAGTGGGCCCGTGACGTCCCCATGCTGGTCGTCTGCACGGCGCGGCCCGAGCTCCTCGCGCGTCGCCCCGGATGGGGAGGCGGCAAGCCGAACGCGGCGACGCTCTCGCTGCCGCCGCTCGCCGACGAGGAGATCGCGCGCCTCCTCGCGGCCCTCCTCGATCAGCCTCTCCTGTCCGCCGACACGCAGTCGAAGCTGCTCGCCCAGGCGGGCGGCAACCCGCTGTACACGGAGGAGTACGTCCGCATGCTCGCCGAGGCCGGGCCGGTGGAGCTCGAGCTCCCCGAGACGGTCCAGGGGATCATCGCCGCGAGGCTCGACGCGCTCGACCCCGCCGAGAAGACGCTCCTCCAGGACGCAGCCGTCATCGGCAAGGTCGTCTGGGTGGGGGCGCTCGCAACGGTCGGCGGCCGGGAGGCTCGCGAGACGGAGGAGCTCCTCCACGCGCTCGAGCGCAGGGAGTTCGTCCGGCGCGAGCGTCGCTCGTCGGTTGCGGGCGAGGGCGAGTACGCGTTCCGCCACATCCTCGTCCGGGACGTCGCCTACGGCCAGATCCCGCGGGCGCGGCGCGCCGAGCTGCACGAGCGGGCGGCGACGTGGCTCGAGTCGCTTGCGGCCGACCGCACGGAGGACCGCGCCGAGATGCTCGGGCACCACTACCTGGCGGCGCTGGAGTTCGCGCAGGCGGCGGGCTCGCCCCGCCCGGAGCTGGCGGAGCGGGCGAGACTTCCCCTGCGCCAGGCCGGAGACCGCGCGTACGCGCTCAACGCCTTCGACACGGCGATCGGCTTCTACGAGGCCGCGCTCGCGCACTGGCCGGCCGAGGATCCCGCGCGCGCCGAGGTCCTGCTCGCGTACGGCCGCGCGCTGCTGGTCGGGCGGGACGAAGGCGAGGAGGCGATCGGCGAGGCGGTGGCGGCGCTCCTCGCCGAGGGCAAGCCCGAGCTCGCAGCGGAGGGCGAGGTCATGCTCGGGGAGCTCGAGTGGCGGAACGCGCGCCGTGACGAGGGGCGGCGGCACCTCGCCCGGGCGGAGGAGCTCATCGCGGGCCTTCCGTACTCCCGGGAATCCGCGTACGTCCTCGCCCAGCTGGCGCGCTTCGAGATGCTCGCCCACGGCGGCGGGCCGGCGATCGAGCGAGGCCGAAAGGCGCTCGCCGCCGCCGACGCGCTCGGGCTCGAGCTGCTCCGGCTGCACGTGCTCATCACCATGGGCACGGCGCGCACGATCGTCGGCGACCCGCTCGGGGTCGAGGACCTGGAGGAGGCGATCGAGGTCGGGACGCGCCTCAACACGCCGGAGGTGCTGCGCGCCTACATCAACCTGGCCTCGATCAACGGCGACCTCGGCCGGCAGGACGAGTGTTACCGGCTGCACGAGGAGGGCCTGCGTATCGCCCGGCGCTTCGGGGCGTCCGGGTCGGTCCAGTGGCTCGAGGCGGAGATCGCCATCGATCTCTACTGGGCGGGCAGGTGGGACGAGGCACTCCGGCACGCCGACGCCTTCCTCGCCACCGCCTCGAACCACTACATGGAGAGCGCGGCCCGCATCGTCCGCGCGGCCGTGTGGATGGGCCGCGGGCGCACGGACGACGCGCTCGCGGAAGGGGCCGCGGCCCTTCGGCATGCCCGGGGCGCCCAGGATCCCCAGAACCTCTGGCCGACGCTGGGCTTCAACGCCTTCCTCTTCCTGCAGGCCGGGCGGCCCGACGAGGCGGGCGAACGGGCGGACGAGCTGCTTCAAGCGATCCGGGGGGACGAGGAGGGCGTGCCGCCGTCCTGGGGGATCTTCCTCGGCCTGGCGCTCGAGAGCCTCGGACGGATCGACGACATCCCCGAGCTCGCCTTCCGCGTGAGCCTTCCCTCACCCTTCCTCGACCTGCTCACCGCGCTCGCCGCCGGCGACCTCGTCCTGGCGGCCGACCGACTGGGCGAGGCCGGGTGGCGAAGCGAGGAGGCGTGGGTCCGCCTTCGCGCAGGCGGTCAGCTCCTGTCGGCAGGGCGACGTGCCGAGGGCGAGGCGCAGCTCGCGCGGGCGCTCGACTTCTTCCGCAGCGTGCAGGCGACCGCCTACCTCGCGGAGGGCGAGCGGCTCCTGGCGCGCTCGGCTTAGGTCTGTCGCCTACACACCTACGCCGAGAGGGCGAGCAGCTTCTCGAAGCGCTCGGGGTCGTCGAACGGGCCGACGAGCGCGAGGTTCAGGCGGTCCTCCCGGATGACCTCCTGGGCGACCCGGCCGACGTCGTCGAGCGTGACGCGGTCGAGCGCCGCGAGCACCTGGTCCGGCTCGCGCACCTTTCCCTCGAGCACCTCGTCGCGGAGGCCGAAGGAGATCATCCCCTTCGGGTCCTCGAGCGAGAGCACGAGCCGGCCCTTGGCGAAGTTGCGCGCCTTCTCCAGCTCGCCCGCCTCGATCGGCTCGCTCGCGATCCGGCCGAACTCGCCCACGATCGTGGCGACGGCGTCGTCGATCCGCTTGATGTCGACGCCGCCCTGCGCGAAGAGCGTCCCGGTGTCCGTGTAGCCCTGGTTGAACCCGTAGATGTAGTAGGCGAGCCCGCGGCGCTCCCGCACCTCGGTGAAGAGCCGCGACGACATCCCGCCCCCCAGCACCGTGGCCAGGAGCATGATCGCGTAGCGGTCGGGGTGCCCGAGCGGGTAGCTGTGCACGCCGATGCGGAGGTGAGCCTGGTCGGAGGTCTTCGTGTGGAGCTTGACCCGGGGCTGGTCCTGCGTCCAGCTCGCGGGCTCGGGCGATCCGGTCGAGCCGTCGCGGACGTCGCCGAGCAGTGACTCGAGACGGTCGAGCGCGTCGTCGCCGACGGCACCCCCCAGGCCGGCGACCATGCGCGGGGACCGGTACCAGCGGTCGAGGTAGCCCATGAACGTCTCGCGGGTCGCGGCCCGCACCGTCTCCTTCGTCCCGATGATGTCCCACCCGAGCGGCTGGTCGCCGTAGAGGAGGTCGTCGTACACGCCGTCCACGTAGTCCCTGGGCGTGTCGTAGTACATGTTCATCTCCTCGACGATCACGCCCTTCTCGCGGTCGATCTCCTCGCGATCGAACTTCGAGTGGCGCAGCATGTCGACGAGGACGTCGAGCGCCGTGTCACGGTACTCCGCGGCGCACTTGACGTAGTAGCCCGTGTACTCCTTGCCGGTGAACGCGTTGAACTCGCCGCCGATCGCGTCGATCTCGCCCGCGATCTGGCGCGCCGTGGGCCGGTTCTCGGTCCCCTTGAAGAACATGTGCTCGGCGAAGTGGGCGATCCCGTTCGTCTCGCGGGTCTCGTAGCGCGAGCCGGCTGCGATCATGACGAAGCAGGCGACCGACTTCGCGGCGGGCATGTCCGCCGTGACGACGCGAAGGCCGTTGGGCAGCGTGGTCCTCTCGAACGCGTTCGGCATCAGCTGGGAACAGAGCTCCTCTCTTCGTAGGTCTCCAGGCGGGCTCGCCAGTCGTCGGGCACAGGGATCGGCTCGTTCGCGGCGTAGTCGTACGCGACGAGCACGGACGAGGCCTCGAGCACGAGCCGGCCTTCCTCGCCCCGGACCTCGTGCTGCATGTCGAAGCTCTTCGTCCCGACGCGTGGGACGCGCGCGCCGACCTCGACGGTCTCCGGGAAGTGCGCCGGCGAGCGGAAGTCGACGGAGACGTGGGCGAGGATCAGCGAGACCTCGTAGGTGAAATCGAGGCCGAGCACCGCGGAGAGATAGGCAATGCGGGCGGTCTCGAGGTACGTCAGGTAGACGGCGTTGTTGACGTGACCGGCGACGTCGACGTCCCGGAACTCGACGCTCCGCGGCCTGCTGAACCGGTAGCCCTCCATCTTCCGCATGGTACTTTCGCGACCTCGGTGTCCGGCGATCTCACCCGCGCGGCCGTCCTCGCCCAGCCCGACTGGCTTCGGGGCGTGCCGGACCGGGTCGGCGACCGGCGGGTCCCCGACAGGGTGGTCTACACCGGTTGCGGCACCTCCTTCCACGCCGCGCAGACGGGCGGCGAAGCGGTCCAGTCGCTCGAGGCGGTGCTCGCCCCGCCCGAGGCCGACCTCCTCGTCGCCATCAGCCACGAGGGCGGGACCGCGCTTGTGCTCGAGGCGGTGAAGGCCTTCTCCGGGCCCGTCTGGCTCGTCACCGGGAAGGCCGAGAGCCCGCTCGCCGCGGTCGCGGCCGAGGTGCTCGTCGTCACGCCCGAGATCGAGAAGTCGTACTGCCACACCGCGAGCTACACCTGCGTCGTGGCCGCGCTCGCGGCGCTGCGCGGCGAGGACGTCTCGGGGCTCCCCGACGCGGTCGCCGCGGTGCTCGGCGGCGAGCGTCTCCCGGCGAGCGACCACGAGCGGATGGTCGTGGTCGGCGCGGGACGGGATTGGCCGACCGCGCAGGAGGCCGTTCTCAAGCTCCGCGAGGGCGTCCACCTCCCCGCCGAGGCGTACGAGACCGAGCAGATCCTCCACGGCCACCTCGCGGCGATCGACGAGACCGTGCGCGTCTTCGTGCTCGAGGGCGAGGGCCGGGCCGCCGAGCGCGCCGCCGACGTCGTGCGCGCCCTCGGCGAGATCGGCGCGGAGACGACCCTCGTGCCGACGCGGCATCCGGTCGTCGACATCGTCCGCTTCCAGCTCCTCACGCTCGACCTGGCCGAGCGCCGCGGCGTCAACCCCGACACGATCCGCTGGGACGAGCCGCGCTGGGACGCGGCCCGCCGCTCTCACTCGTAGAAATCGGCTCTTAGCCCGACAGCACGCGCAGGCCGGTCACGGTGTAGACGACCATGAGCACGAGCATCGGGTACTGGCTGAGGACGGCCTTCCGCGGCGACTCGAAGAGCTCCACCGCCCGGTCGTGGGCGACGGCCAGCCCGGCGACGTGGCCGACGACGAGCGCGGCCACCTGCGCGTACCAGATGACGTTCGGCTTGAGGTAGGTGAGGTTGGGGCTGACGTCGGCGGTGCCGAAGAGGTTCCAGCCGAAGCCGAAGGGGTCGGAGAGAAGCGGCGCCATGTACTGGCCCTGGAGCAGCACGAGCGAGAAGTAGTGCGCGATCACGTAGGCGAGGGCGATCGGCACGAGGCTCCCGATGAAGGCCCCGCGGAGGTCGCCGCGGTAGCCGACGGCGGCTCCCGAGGCCCAGACGGCCGCCAGGTAGGCGAGGGCGAGCCCGACGACGAAGACCGTGAGCCCGGCCACGCTCGTCAGGATGCCGACGATCTTCGCCAGCTCCAGCGAGCTCTCGCCGACGGGACGTATGAGGCTCGCCTTGAAGTCGACCCAGACGATCCTGCGGCTGAAGCCGTCGAACGCCGTCGAGCCGAGCATCACCGCCACGAACGCCACGGTGCCGGGGCGGGCGTCGAGGTTGGCGAGGTCGGCGAACGGCCAGCGGACGACGACCCGGCCCTCCCGAACCCCGAACGGCGCCACCCGTGAGAGCAGCCCGAAGTAGACGCTGAAGGCCTCGCCGTTCTGCGTCCACGGCTCGCGGCCGTACGCCAGCATCCCCAGCCAGGTGACCGCGCTGTAGATGTAGACGGCGAGCGCGAGCATCCGCGGGTCGGACGGGTCCGAGTACGCGAGCTCGAGCGACGCGAAGGCGAAGAGGAGCACGGCCCCCGGCCAGCGGCCGAGCCGCTCGCGGTAGGCGAAGGGCGCCTCCCAGCCCCCGCCGGTCCGCTCCCAGGCCCAGGCGACGGCGTCCGCCGCCGCCCGCCACGGGTTGAGCGCCGTCCACACGTTCCCGACTACCGCCACGAGGAGGGCCAGGCCCACCCAGAACGGCACGTAGACGAACGTAGGCGCGAGGTTGTCGTTCGGCGACGTGTCGCCGACGAGGGCGGTGGCCGAGACGAGGACGAGCAGGCCGACCCCGACCGTTCCCAGCGCGACCCTGGTCGCCGGGGAGAGGACGATCCGCTCGAGCCACTCGGGAAGCGGTCGGCCCCGGCTCGCGCGCGCGAGCACCGGCTGCTTCCAGAGCGCCCACAGCGCGAGGAACGACAGCAGCAGGACGAGAGCGGCTCCGTAGTAGAAGAGCCAGAGCGGGATCGGCAGGTCCTTGACCCCGCCGATCCCATGCGCGAGCGGTCCCATCTACGGGCTGACGGTCAGCTCGGCGATCTCGAGGTCGAGGTCGTGGAGCTCCACCTCGAAGACTCCGGCGATGTTCGCGCGGAACTGGATGCGCGCCGGCGCCCCGGGCCCGACCGCGGCCTCGAGGTCGTAGCCGTGGACGTGCACCTGGTCCTCCGAGTCGGACCGGACGACGAGGAGCACGAGCGTCCCCTGAGTGACGTCGACCTGCTTGATGCCCCCGACCGGCTGCCCGTCCTGCACCTCCAGCTCGACCCGCTGGGCCTCGCCGGAAGGCTCGGTGGTCGTGGTCTGCTCGGTCGTCGTCTGGACGGTCGTCGTGACCTCGGTGGTCGTCTCCCGGGTCGTCGTCGTGACGGCCGGCGTCTCGGCCGCGCCGGTCTGGACGGTCGACGTCGAGTCGTCGTCCGGCCGCAGGACGAGGAAGAGCACGACCGCCAGCACGGCGATGCCGACGACGGCGCCGCCGATGATCCAGGGGTTGCGCGAGCCCTCCCCCGGGGGCTCGCCCGGAGGCTGCCCGGTCGGGTCGGTCGGGTCGGTCGGGGATTGGTCAGGTGTTGCGCTCATCGCATGCCTCCGCGCTCGGGGATGGACGGCCGCGTGCGGCGCGGCCCCGTCGGAACGTCAGCGGAGAGCAGGGGGCGCTCTGCCCGCGCAGGGGCGGGCGAGGGCCGAGACCGGCGCCGGGTCGACCGCGCGCGGGACGAGCACGAGCCGGATCGCCGGGCGCCGCGGCCGCGGGAGCTCGCGGCCCCTCGCGACGACGTCGGCCGCCTTCAGCAGGGCGCGCGCGGCCAGGGCGGCCGCGAGCCCGAACGGGAGCTGGAGCAGGATGCCGACGAGGAAGACCGGGTGGCCGGCAGTGGCCCAGGCGCCCGGGACGCCGTGGAGGATGCGCTCGAGGTGCTCCTGCACCGCGAAGGCGAGGAGCGGCACCGTGCCGAAGAGCCAGGCCGGGAGCGTGTGCCTCCCGGATCTCCCCTCGGCCATGCGGGCGAGGAGGCCGACGGCCGCGAGGGCGGCGAGGCCCCCGAGCATGAAGGGGAGGTGCTCGAGGTACCCGTGCCCCGTCGCCGCGAGCGCGGCTGCGGGGTCGTCCCCGTCCGGGGGGACGAGCTGGTAGGCGAGCTGATGCGCAAGGATCCAGCCCGCCGCGAGGAGCGGCAGGCCGGCGAGCCAGGCCGCGCGCGAGCACCTCGTCTCGACCATGGTCGCGGACGAGACTAGCGGACGACGATGCCGCCGTTGACGGCGGCGCCCTCGAGGAAGGAGAGCCAGTCGGACCAGAGCTTTCCGTCCTCGAGGACCTGCGGCTCGCTCGAGGCCTGCGAGAGCGCGAAGTCGACGGCGCCGGGCGGGACGTGCGTTCCCGGCTCGAGGCGCTCGAGGGCGAGCCACCCGGTCATTCCCTGCGCGTCCATCTCGGCCGAGAGCAGGTCGAGGTCCCGAAGCGCCAGGAAGACGTGCCCGCCGATCCCGTCGTTCTTGGCCCAGTAGAGCCGGACCATCAGGACATCCCCTCGAGCTCCGCGAGGAGGCGGTCGACCTCCTCGGCGGTGTTGTAGTGGACGATACCCACCCTGAGAAGGCCGTCGGGGAGCCCGAGCCGGCGCATGACCTCGACCGCGTAGTGGTCGCCCCAGTAGACGGCGATGTCCCGTTCCGCGAGGCGCGTCGCCGCCTCCTCGGGAGAGAGCCGGGGGAACGTGAGCCCGAACGTCGCGACCCGCCCGTCCATCGTCGGCGGCCCGTGCAGGCGGATGCCCTGCGGGAGGCCCGCGAGGAAGCGGGTCCCCAGCTCGCGCTCGTGCGCCGTCATCGCGTCGCGTCCGACCGACTCGACGTAGTCCACGGCGGCGCAGAACCCGGCGAGCGCCTCGTGGGGCAGCGTCCCGGTCTCGAAGCGGCCGGCGGGCGGCTCGGTCGGCGCCGGGCGGATGCGGTAGGGGCGCCAGCGCTCGATCACCTCGCGGCGGCCGAAGAAGAGGCCGAGGTGGGGGCCGAAGAACTTGTACGGCGAGCAGAGGAGCACGTCGGCGCCGGCGGCCTCGACGTCGATCGGCCCGTGCGGCGCGTAGTGGACGGCGTCCACCCAGGCGAGAGCCCCGGCCTCGTGCGCGAGGTCAGCGATCCGGCGGACGTCGGTGACCGTGCCGACGGCGTTCGAGGCCCAGGGGAACGCGACGACCCGCGTGCGGTCGCCGAGCCGGCGCTCGAGGTCGTCCAGGTCGAGCGTGGCGTCCTCCTCGCGGAGGTCGGCGAAGCGCACGACGAGGTCGAGGTCGGCGGCGAGCTCGAGCCACGGCGAGACGTTCCCGTCGTGGTCGAGCCGCGTGACGACGATCTCGTCGCCGGCGCGCAGCTCCCGTCCGACAGCGCGCGTGAGCGCGAAGTTGAGAGTCGTCATGTTCAGGCCGAAGCCCACCTCGTCGGGCGAGCAGGCGAGGAACCGGGCGGCCGCCTCGTGCGCCTCGACGACGAGGGCGTTGCTCCGGCGCCCGGTCTCGAAGGGCGCGCCGCCGAGGTTCGCGTTCGACTCGCGCAGGTACGACGCCATCGCCTCGATGACGGAGTCCGGCACTTGCGTCCCGCCCGGGCCGTCGAAGAACGCCGTCGGGCGCCGGAGCGCCGAGAAGCGGGCGCGCACGGCGGCGACGTCGAGTGCGACGGCGCTCATCCCGGTCCCCGCGCTAGACGCTCGGCCAGCGGGTGATCACGACCTTCTTCTCCGTGTAGAAGTCGATCGCGTCGCTGCCGTGGGCGTGCAGGTCACCGAAGAAGGAGTCCTTCCAGCCGGTGAACGGGAAGAAGGACATCGGGGCGGCGACGCCGATGTTGACGCCGAGCATGCCCGCCTGCGCCTCGTAGCGGAACTTCCGCATCGCCCCGCCGCTCGTCGTGAAGATCGAGGCGGCGTTCCCCTTCGTCGAGGAGTTGAGGATCTCGAGCGCGTGGTCGAGCGTGTCGGCGCGCAGGAGGGTGAGGACCGGGCCGAAGATCTCCTCGCGGACGATCTCCGTCCCCGCCTCGGACGCGATGATCGTCGGGCCGATGAAGTTGCCGTCCTCGGGGCCGCGCCCGCGGCCGTCGAGCACGACCTCGCCGCCGTCCTCGATGCCCTTCTCGATCCAGCCGAGGATGCGCTCCTGCGACGCCGTCGAGATGACGGGGCCGACCTCGGTCTCCGGGTCGGAGCCGTCGCCGACGACCATCGCCGCGCCCTGCTCGGCGAGCGCGCTCCGCAGAGGCTCGTACGCGTCGCCCACCGCGATGCAGACCGAGTTGGCGAGACACCGCTGGCCCGCCGCGTGGAACGCGGAGGAGAGCACGCCGGCGACGGCGCTGCCCAGCTCGGCGTCCGGCATGACGATGACGTGGTTCTTCGCCCCGCCGAGCGCCTGGACGCGCTTCCCGTGCTTCGCGGCGGTCTCGTAGATGTGGTGCGCGACCGGCGTCGAGCCGACGAAGGACACGCCGTCGATGCCGGGGTGCTCGAGGACGGCGTTGACGGAGTCCTTGCCGCCCTGCACGAGGTTGGCCACGCCGGCGGGCAGGCCGATCGCGTCGACGATCTCGAAGGTGCGCTCGGCGGCGAGCGGGTCCTGCTCGGAGGGCTTGAGGATGAACGTGTTCCCGCACGCGATGGCGAACGGCAGGAACCACATCGGGACCATGAAGGGGAAGTTGAACGGCGTGATGCCGGC
>DATBJE010000038.1:0-2092 GCA_036556565.1 Gaiellaceae bacterium | reverse complement strand
GGGTGCCGATCGCCGCGATCGGCGTCCTCCTCCCCAAGTTCAAGACGGCGCTCCTCGCGCTCTTCAAGCTCAAGCTCTTCGCCACGTCCTCGACGATGCTCGTCTCGATCGCCGCGTACGCATGGATCTGGGGCTGGCGCTTCGCGGTCGGCTTCGTGCTCCTGATCTTCGTCCACGAGCTCGGGCACGTGATCGAGCTGCGCCGCCAGGGCATCCCCGCCTCGGCCCCGCTCTTCATCCCCTTCGTGGGCGCCGTCGTCGGGATGAAGCAGCTGCCGCACGACGTCTGGCGGGAGGCGAAGGTCGCCCTCGCCGGGCCGATCCTCGGCAGCCTCGGCGCGCTCGCGGTCTGGATCGCGGGCGAGGCGCTCGACTCGGACATCCTCGTGGCGCTCGCGTTCACGGGCTTCTTCCTCAACCTCTTCAACCTCGTGCCGGTCTCGCCGCTGGACGGCGGCCGCGCGGCCGCGGCCATCCATCCCGTCCTCTGGGGCGTCGGGCTCGTGCTGCTCGCGGGGATCACCGTCCTCTACCCGAACCCGATCCTCATCCTCGTGCTCGGCCTCGGCGCGTGGGAGGTCTGGCAGCGCTGGCGCGCGCGGAACGAGCCGGGGATGGCCGAGTACTACTCGATCCCCGCCTGGCAGCGGGCCGTCGTCGGCGTCACGTACGTCGGGCTCGCCGCCCTGCTCGCGGTCGCCATGACGGCGACCCACCTCGAGCGCTCGTTCTGAGCGGCGGGGCGATGGACGACCGCCGCATCCTCGATAGCGACGACGGCAGCGAGGAGCTGCACGTCCGGCGGATCGCCGACGAGTTCATGACCGGGTTCGACGCCGTCGCCGAGCTGCCCGAGCCGGCCGTGACGATCTTCGGCTCCGCGCGCGTGACCGAGGACCACTCCGCCTACGCCTCGGCCCGCGTGGTCGGCAGGCTCTTCGCCGAGGCGGGGTTCGTCGTCGTCACCGGCGGTGGGCCGGGCGTCATGGAGGCCGCGAACCGGGGCGCCAAGGAGGGCGGCGGGCTCTCGATCGGCTTCAACATCGTCCTCCCCCACGAGCAGCAGTCGAACCCGTACGTCGACGTCGGCCTCGTCTTCAACCACTTCTACGTGCGCAAGACGATGTTCGTGAAGGCGGCCGAGGGCTTCGTCATCTTCCCGGGCGGCTTCGGCACGCTCGACGAGCTGTTCGAGGCGATGACCCTTATCCAGACCGCGAAGATCACCGACTTCCCCGTCGTCCTGTTCGACTCCGACTACTGGCGCGGCCTGGTCGAGTGGATCCGTGGGCGCCTGCTCGCCGAGCGGATGATCTCCCCGGAGGACTGGGACAACATGACCATCACGGACGACCCCGAGGAGGCCGTGAGCCTCGTCGTCGGGGGCTACGAGCGCCGGCAGGCGGCGGCGGCGCCCGAGGCCGGCGCGCAGCCGGCCGGCTAAGACCTCATTCCGAAATGAGTTCTAACCGCGGAAGCGCTGGACGAGCCGCCAGGCGCCCGGGAGCAGGGCACCGGCGAGGTACAGCTTGAGCAGGTCGCCCACGACGAACGGGTAGAGCCCGAGCTCGAGCGTGTCCTCCAGGCCCGTGTCGGCGACGTGGGCGAGCCAGGGGAGGCCGAGCGCGTAGATGACGACGCTGCCCGTGAGCATGGCCGCGACCGCCGAGTTGAAGCGGCGGTCCCAGCGCCGCTCGGCGAGCCAGCCGGTGACCGCGGCGGCGAGGATGAAGCCGACCAGGTAGCCGCCGGTCGCGCCCTTCACCCACTCCCAGCCACCCTCGCCGCCGGCGTAGATCGGCGCCCCGGCAAGGCCGACGAGGAAGTAGAGCCCCAGGCTCGCCGCTCCGCGCAGCGCCCCGAGCGAGGCGCCGACGAGAAGGACGGCGAACGTCTGCCCGGTGATGGGGACGGGCGTGAACCAGAGCTTGATCTCGAACTGCGCGGCGAGCGCCACGAACCCCGCCCCGGCCGCGACGAGGACGAGGTCGGTCAGGATCCCCGAGCGGGGGAAGACCGCGAGCCGGAGTGTCGCCGCCTGCGGGTTCACGCCGGCCGGGACTCTAAACGACCGGGCGAGCCCTACGCGCTG
>DATBJE010000037.1:0-7317 GCA_036556565.1 Gaiellaceae bacterium | reverse complement strand
GACGTACCGCTTCGACGTCGACGGGGCCGGCAGCTGGCTCGTGGCCGTCGACGACGGCACCGTCGCGGTCAGCGAGAGCGACGCGGACGCCGACTGCGTCATCGCCGTCTCCGAGGACACGCTCCTGGGCATCGTTCGCGGCGAGCAGAACGCGATGGGCGCCTTTCTCATGGGCAGGATCAGCGTCGAGGGCGACGCCGGCCTCGCCATGCGCCTCCGCGACCTGCTCGGCTAGCCGCGCCTCACGGCGCCAGGCGCTCGAGAGCCCACGAGCCGTCGTCCGCCCGCGAGTAGCGAAACCGGTCGTGGAGGCGGTTCGCGCGGTTCTGCCAGAACTCCAGCCGCGCGGGGGAGAGGACGTAGCCGCCCCACCAGGGAGGGAGCGGCGGGTCGTCGCCGTACCGCGCCTCGGCGTCGGCGTAGGCGCGGTCGAGCGGCTCGCGGTCGGGGATCACGGCCGTCTGGCGCGACGCCCAGGCGCCCAGCCGGCTTCCGAGCGGCCGCGTGCGGAAGTACGCCTCGGACTCCGCACGACCGAGCGGCGTGACCGGCCCGGCGACCGTCACCTGGCGCCGCGGCTCTTGCGGCCAGTGGAACGCGAGCGCGCCGTGGGGATTCTCCGCGAGCTCGCTCCCCTTTCGGCTCTCGGTGTTCGTGAAGAAGGAGAAGCCGCGCCCGTCGAGCCCCTTGAGGAGGACCGTGCGGGCGGAGGGCCGTCCGGACGCGTCCGCGGTCGCGAGCGTCATCGCCTCCGGCATCGCGATCCCGGCGGCGAGCGCCTCGTCGAGCCAGCGCCGGAACTGCGCGAGCGGATCGGGCAAGAGATCCGCGGCGTCCACTACTCCTCCAGCTCCACGAGGAGCGCGCCGCCCGCGACCCGGTCGCCCTCGGCGACGTGCACGCGCCGGACGACTGCAGCGTACGGCGAGACGAGCGGGGTCTCCATCTTCATCGCCTCGAGGAGGACGAGCGTCTGGCGAGGCTCGACGCGCTCTCCCGGCTGTACGAGGACGCGAATCACCACCCCGGGCATCGGCGCCGTGAGCGCGCTCGCCTCGTGCGCCCCGGACGCGGCGTGAGCCGTCGTCTCGACGGTCGGCGGCGCGGACGGGCGGCCGGGCTCGGCGACAGCCCCATCGCGGTTCAGCAGCCGCCACGCCCCGGCCCACGACCGCGGCGCGGTGGTCGCGCGCGAAAGCGGCGGGTTGTCCGTCAGGAACGCCGTCGTCGCCCGGCCCGCGCGGACGTCGGGGTGGTCGACGAGCCAGCGGAGAAAGCCGAGGTTCGTCGTCGTTCCCGCCACCCGGGTCGCCCGCAGCGCGCCCGCCAGCGCGTCGAGGGCCTCGTCGCGCGACTCGGCGTGGGCGATGAGCTTGGCGATCAGCGGATCGTAGGCGACGGGCACGGCGTCCCCGGCCTCCACGCCGGCGTCGACCCGGACCGTATCGGGCAGCTCGAGCAGCTCGAGACGGCCGGCCTGCGGCAGGAACGTGAGCGGGTCCTCTGCGTAGAGCCTCGCCTCGACGGCGTGCCCGTCGGGTCTGCCGAAGTCGAGCGCGAGGCGCTCGCCCGAGGCGATCCGGAGCTGCTGCTCGACGAGGTCGACGCCGGTGACGAGCTCGGTGACGGGGTGCTCGACCTGGAGCCGCGCGTTCAGCTCGAGGAAGAAGAGCTCCCCGTCCGCGACGACGAACTCCGCGGTGCCCGCGTTCTCGTAGCCGACGGCACGGGCGAACGCGACGGCGGCGTCGCCGATCGCCGCCCGCAGGTCGTCGTCGAGCGCCGGCGACGGGCTCTCCTCGAGGACCTTCTGGTGCCTCCGCTGGATCGAGCACTCCCGCTCGCCGAGGTGGAGGACCGTCCCGTGACGATCGGCGAGGAGCTGCACCTCGACGTGCCGCGGCCGCTCGAGCCAGCGCTCGCAGAAGACCCGGTCGTCGCCGAACGCAGACTTCGCCTCGCGCGCTGCGGCGGCGAGGGCCTCGTCGAGCTCCGACGGACCGCGGACGATCCTCATGCCCCGGCCGCCGCCTCCCCCGGCCGCCTTCACGATCAGCGGATAGCCGACCTCGGCGGGGTCGCCGGTCGCGAGGACGGGCACGCCGGCTTCCCGCGCGAGGCGCTTGGCCTCGAGCTTGTCCCCCGCTGCCCTGATCGCGTCGGGCGTGGGTCCGACGAAGAGGAGCCCGGCCTCGCGCACCGCCTCCGCGAAGTCGCCGCTCTCGGCCAGAAAGCCGTAGCCGGGATGGACGGCGTCCGCATCGGATCGCCGGGCCGCGTCGGTCAGGTCCGCGGCCGAGAGGTAGCTTCCCACCCCGACGACCTCGTCGGCCCGTCGCGTGTGGAACGCCCCTTCGTCGTCCGGCGCGCTGACGGCCACCGTCGTGATGCCCAGGCGCCCGCACGTACGGAAGATCCGCGCGGCGATCTCGCCGCGGTTCGCTACCAGGAGCTTCCGGATCTCCATGCGCGCATCGTGAGGGACGGGCGGGGCGAGCGCAGCTTAGACGCCGGTTTCCCCTGTCCTTCTCGGACAAGGCTGAAAGAGCCGTTGTCAGGAACGACAACGATCAGGTATCCTGAGGGAGACAGCGAACTCGAGCGGCGGAACGCCCGCAGCCTCGGCTCCGGTTCTTGACGAGGGAGGTTGCCATGCACCAGACGCTCGAGTCGGCGTTTCGAACAGTCGTCGCCGTGATCATCGTTCTCGCCGCTTCCACCGCCGCCCCGGCGCGGGGCGCGGTCCCCGCGAGCATCGACCCGTCGCTCCTTGCGGTAGAAGCGCAGGCGAGCGACGAGGGTGTCGAGAGCTCGGTCGCAGTCACCGAGTCGGGAGCACTCTCCCGCACGACCGTCCCGGGCTCGATGCGCTCGGCAGCGGCCGGGAGCTCCTGCAAGTGGGTCAAGGGAACCGCCACCTACAAGAGCGTCCTCGGCTTCGTCCTCTACAAGTACTGGGAGAAGCAGAGCTTCTGCTACGACGGCGCCAGGATCACGGCGCTCTGGGACTACAGCCGCGGCCCGTCGAAGATCGACTCGACCTGGGACTGGGTCGGGCACGTCAACCTGGTTCGGACGGGCGGCGTGGGGACCGGCGGCGCGAGCGTCAAGACCGAGGGGCATTTCAAGCAGTGCCTCAACATTCCGCTCGTCTCGTGCAAGCACCGCTATCCCTGGGTGAGAATCGGGATGGACAACAGCGGTGCGGTGAGCATCACCGGCCACAACTAGGAGAGGAGGTCAGATGACCTGGGCCAAGAGCCACCGCTGGCAGCTGGCCGCGTTGGCGATCGTCCTGCTCGTGTTCGTCTTCTACCTGCTCGCCGTGGGAGCGTTCGGCGGGATCACCGAGGTCACGACCGAGACCGGTCCAATCGGGCCATAGCCTGGAAGAGCCGAGAGCGGCCAACCGCTCGCGGGCTCAGTGCAGCCTGAGCCCTCACGCGCCGTCCCACTCCTCGGCGAAGACGCCCCACCGCTCCCCGTCGGGGAGCACCGCGGGGCGCTTCTCCAGGAACGCGCGGAGCCCCTCCTGGCCCTCGGGACTGGTCCGCAGCCTCGCCGCGATCCTCGCCGCCTCCTCGCCTCCGGGTCGCCCGCGCACGAGCTGCTTCGCCGCGCGCGCCGCCTCCGGCCCCACCCGGAGGAGATCCCCGATGACCCTCTCCACGGATGCGCCCAGGTCGGTGGCGACCTCGTGGACCAGCCCGATCCGGAGCGCCGCGTCGGCGCCGAACCGCTCGCCCGTGAGGAAGTAGCGGCGGGCGGCGGGCCCGCCGATCCGGTCGAGGACGAAGGGCGAGATGACCGCCGGGATGATCCCGAGCCGCACCTCCGTGAAGCCGAAGACCGCATCCTCGCCGGCGACGGCGACGTCCGTGCACGCGACGACGCCCGAGCCGCCGCCGAGCGCGAAGCCCTGTACGCGGGCGACGACGGGCGCCGGGCAGGTGTCGATGGCCGCGAGCATCTCGTAGAGCCGCAGGGCGTCCTCGACGTTCTCGTCGTAGGAGAGGTCGATCGACGCCCGCTGCCACTCCACGTCGGCGCCCGCGCAGAAGCTCGGCCCCTCGCCGGCGAGCACGACGACGCGCGCGTCACCGACGTCGGCGAAGGCCTCGGCGAGCTCGCGGATGAGGGACGCGTCGAACGCGTTCCGGCGCTCCGGCCTGGCGATCGTGATCCGCAGGACGGCCGCCTCCCGCTCGATCCGAAGCGCGCTCATCGCCGGGGAGCATAGGCTTGCGGCGTGATCGAGGGAGCTCTGGCTGCTGCGGTGACGCCGCTCCGCGACGGCGGGGCGCAGCTCGACGAGGACGCGTTCGGGCCGCTCGCCGACTTCCTCGCCGGCGGTGGGCTGAGCGGGATCCTCGCCATGGGGACGACGGGCGAGGGCATCCTCCTCACGGCGGACGAGCGGCGCCGGGTCACCGATCTCTTTCTCGGGGCGTGCGCCGGCCGGCTCGGCGTCGCAGTCCACTGCGGGGCCCAGACGACCTTGGACACGGTGGGGCTCGCGGAGCACGCGGCCGCGGCCGGCGCGGTGGCCGTCGCAGTGATCGGCCCGCCGTACTTCCAGCTCGACGACGACGCGCTCCTCGCGCACTTCGCCGCGGCGGCCGCCGCGTGTGCGCCGACGCCCTTCTACGTGTACGAGTTCGCCAAGGTGAGCGGCTACGCGGTGCCGATCGCGGTCCTGGAACGGCTGCGGAAGGTCGCTCCCAACCTCGCCGGGATGAAGGTCTCCGACTCGCCGTTCGAGCACGTCGAGCCGTATCTGCTCGAGGGGCTCGACATCTTCATCGGGGCCGAGAGTCTCATCGGCGCGGGCATGCGGCGGGGCGCGCGCGGGGCCGTCTCGGCGCTCGCGACCGCCTTCCCCGAGCTCGTCGCCGAGGCCGTGCGGGAGCCGAGCGCCGAGCGGAGCGCCCGCCTGGGCGAGCTCCGGGACGGGCTCGAGGCGTTCCCGCGCCACGCCGCCCTCAAGCGGATCCTCGCGCTCCGGGGCGTCCCGGTGCGGGAGGACGTCCGCGCGCCGCTGCGCGGGCTCACGGGCCCCGAGCGGGAGCAGCTCGACGCGCTCGTCCCCGCCTGGCTCGCCTGACCGCTAGAGCTGCGGCTCCCAGCCCTCCTGCGGCGGGGCGCCGACCACGACCCACGAGAGGCCGTCGGGGCCGGCGAACGGCTGCCGCACGGACTCGGGCGCCACGAAGACGTAGCGGCCCGGCCTGAGCTCGACCTCCTCGCCGTCCACGACCATCACGCCGCCGCCGGCGAGCACGAGGTAGACCTCCTCCTGGCCCGACTCGGCGTGGTCATGCTCGCGGCCCGCGCCGTTCGGCGGCAGGTCGACCTGGTTCATGCCGAAGGCCCGCACGCCTAGCCGCTTGCGGATCTGCTTGAAGACGCCCCCGTAGCCGGGCTCGACGTCCTCGGCGTCGACGATCTCGTAGGGCACCGCGGAGTGGAGGTCCTACATCCGGAAGACGCCGAAGGTCGTCTCCGGGATGGGCGCGTTGAGGGCGGCCGAGATCCCGAGGGCGAGCACCTTGCGCGTGTCCGCCGGGTCGATGATCCCGTCGTCCCAGAGGCGGGCCGTCGAGTAGTAGGGGCTTCCCTCCCGCTCGTACTTCGCGCGGATCTCGGCGGGGTCGGCGCTGCCCACGGTCGAGAGGACGGTGGCGGCCTGCTCGCCGCCCATGACGGAGATGCGGGCGTTCGGCCACATCCAGAGCTGGCGGGGCTCGAAGGCCCGCCCGCACATGCCGTAGTTGCCCGCTCCGAACGATCCGCCGACGATGACCGTGAACTTCGGCACCTGCGCGCAGGCGACGGCGGTGACGAGCTTCGCCCCGTCCTTCGCGATGCCGCCCGCCTCGTAGTCCTTGCCGACCATGAACCCGGTGATGTTCTGGAGGAAGACGAGCGGGATCCGCCGCTTGCACGCGAGCTGGACGAAGTGGGCGCCCTTGAGCGCGGACTCCGAGAAGAGGACGCCGCTGTTCGCCAGGACCGCCACGGGCCAGCCCTCGATCCGCGCGAAGCCGCAGACGAGCGTCTCGCCGTAGAGCGGCTTGAACTCGTGCAGGCGGCTCCCGTCGACGATGCGCGCGATCAGCTCGCGGACGTCGTAGAGCTTCGCGTAGTCCGGGGGGACGATCCCGTACAGCTCCTCGGGGTCGTACAGCGGCTCCTCCTTGGGGAGGACGTCCCAGGGCGGGTCGGGCTTCCTGCGGCCGAGGTTCGCGACGATCTCGCGCGCGAGGGCGAGGCCGTGCTCGTCGCTGACCGCGTAGTGGTCGGAAACGCCGGACACCCGCGCGTGGACGTCGGCGCCGCCGAGCTCCTCGGCGGTCACGTCCTCGCCGGTCGCCGCCTTCACGAGCGGCGGGCCGCCGAGGAAGATCGTCCCCGTCCCGCGCACGATCACCGACTCGTCGCTCATCGCGGGCACGTACGCGCCCCCGGCCGTGCACGAGCCCATGACGACGGCGACCTGCGGGATCTCCTCGGCGGACATCGTCGCCTGGTTGAAGAAGATGCGCCCGAAGTGGTCGCGGTCGGGGAAGACCTCGTCCTGCATCGGCAGGAAGGCGCCGCCCGAGTCGACCAGGTAGATGCACGGGAGCCGGTTCTGCCTGGCGACCTCCTGGGCCCGCAGGTGCTTCTTCACCGTGAGCGGGTAGTACGTGCCGCCTTTCACCGTCGCGTCGTTGGCGACCACGACGCATTCGACGCCCGCCACGACGCCGATCCCGGTGACCAGGCCGGCCCCGGGCGCATCGCCTCCGTAGAGATCCCACGCCGCGAGCGCGTTCAGCTCGAGGAAGGCGGTGCCCGGGTCGAGCAGGCGCTCGACCCGCTCGCGGGCGAGCAGCTTCCCGCGCGAGCGGTGCCGCTCGACGGCGTCGGTCGGGCGGTCGGTTGCGACCTGCTCCGTCCGCCCGCGCAGCTCCGCCACGAGCTCGATCATCCGGGCGCGGTTGGAGGCATAGTCGCCGGCGCCGCGGTCGGCTCTCGACTCGAGAACGGCCACTACAGGTCCTGCTCGGCGGGCTCCGGCAGGCGCCCGAGGATCTCCTTGATCGCGCGCAGGAGGTCGGCCTCGTCGTGGCCGAAGTCCTCGAGGTATGACGTGAGCGCGGCCCGGACGAGACGCAGCTCGGCCTCCGTGAGCTCGACCATGTGCATCGGGGCTACAGCCTATGTCCGGGGCGGGCCGGCCGCGACGTTCGCGATCGCGTGACATGGCGCACGAAGTCTTACGACCGCTTTACAGAACGACCACGGCTTCCTCACAAGGGGGTGTTTCAGTTC
>DATBJE010000036.1:0-1823 GCA_036556565.1 Gaiellaceae bacterium | reverse complement strand
GAGCCTCGGGAACGCTCGGGTGAGCCTCCTGCCGCTCTCGGGCGTCAACCCCGAGGTCGTCATCACCGTGGCGTGGGACATCTCCTGGTACCAGTACCGCGTCGTCTTCGAGTCGGGCCAGCCGGTCCGTCTCGCCGAGCGGGGCTACGAGCTCGAGGAGCTCGATCCCCGGTTCGCGCACTGGAACGGCCACCTCGAGGCGGACGGCAGGGTCATGCCGGACATCCCTCGTCTGTAGTCCGGCTGGGCCTATGCCGATAATGACGGGGCGATGATCTACTGCGTCATTCCGCCCGAGCTGCAGGACGAGCTCTTCGACAAGCTCGTCGCGTACTACCGGGACAACCCGAACGTCGAGGTGATCGTGGACCGCCGCACCGGCCCCGACCGGCGCCGGAACGGCAGGCCCGTTCCGGAAGGCGAGCAGCGCACGATCCGCGACCGCCGGCGAGCGCGCCCGGGGACGTTCCCGCAGGTCGAGCCGCCCGAGGCCGCGTAGCAGCCCCGCCGAGGCTAGCTCTCCGCGGCCCGGAGCCGCAGCATCGCGGCGACCCCGAGCGCGGGACCGGGGACGAGGAGCACGAACGCCCACCGCCAGCCCACGAGGTCGGCGAAGTAGGGCATGAGCCAGATCGTCACGACGGTCAGCGTGAAGCCGAGCGCGAGCTGCATCGTCAGCGCCGTGCCGACGTAGGCCTGGTCGGCGTGCTCGGTGACGAGCGTCGAGAACTGCGCCGAGTCGCCGACGACCGTGAAGCCCCAGACGAGCCCGACGAGAACCAGGGCCCAGGTGGGCGCATTGAAGAAGAGGCCGATGCCGAGCGCACAGGCGCCCGAGACGGTCATCATCCAGGCGGTCGTCTCCGGGCGGCCGATGCGGTCGCCGAGCACGCCGCCGGCCCAGCAGCCGAGCGCGCCCACCCCGATGACCGCGAAGGTCGCGTAGGCGGCGCCGGAGCCGTCGTCGACCGCCTCCGAGAAGAAGACGACGAACCACGCCCACATGGCGTAGAGCTCCCACATGTGCCCGAAGTAGCCGAGGCTCGCCAGGCGCACGCCCCGGTTCGCGAAGACCCGGCGCGCCTGGTGCGGGTCGAACGTCGCGGGCGGGAACGGATACGGCCCGTCGCGGACGGCGAGCGCCACGAGGCCGCCGGCGAGCGTGAGCGCCGAGGTGGCGTAGACGACCGTCTGCCAGTCGAGCCCGCCGAGCGCGTTGACGAGGTGAGGGGTGGCCGACCCGAGCGTGAGCGCGCCGACGAGGATGCCGAGCGCGGTCCCGCGCCCGCGCCGGAACCACGTCGCCATGAGCTTGAGCGCAGGCGGGTAGACGCCCGCGAGGAAGAACCCCGTCGCGAAGCGGAGCGGGATCGCCGCTCCGGCGCCCGACACCGCGCCGAGGAGCGCGTTCGCGGCGGCGGCGCCGACGGCCCCGCCGAGGATGACGAGCCGCGGGGCGACGACATCGGCGACGTTGAGGACGCTCGAGACGAGCGCGCCCGCCACGAAGCCGAGCTGGACGGCGATCGTGAGCCACGCCGCGGCCGTGTCCGAGAGCACCCAGTCGTCGCGGAGCTGGGGCACGACCGCGCTCGCCGAGAACCACGTCGTCATGGCGAGGACGAGCGCCGCGGCGAGCAGCGCCAGGGCTTGCGTGCGGCCGCGGGCGTCGGCCGCTAGGGCGCTGGGATCGGCTCCGTCCATACGAGCGCGGTTCCGTCGAGGACGACGGTTCCCTCCTGGTTCGCGATCGTCGTGCGGAGCTTCGTGATCGGCTTGTCCTCCCTCGCCTCGAGCACCTCGACCTCGGCGGTGATCTCGTC
>DATBJE010000035.1:0-3496 GCA_036556565.1 Gaiellaceae bacterium | reverse complement strand
GTCCAGCGCCTGGTCGCGTTGGGAGTCGGTCACGACGTCAACCTCCTGGTCTCAAGCCCGCAGAGCAACCGATTCGACGATCTCGTGCTGCGCCCCGTTCGGTCGCAGCACCGAATGATAGAGAGCCACTTCGGACGGACTCACCCGCCCGAGGGCGGGCACCGGAGGGTCGAGCCGCGGCCTCTGGCGGAACCGGAGCACGGTCACGTGCGGGAGCCACGGCCGCCGCTCTCGCCGGTAGACGCCGAGGCGCTCGAGGCCCGCGCCGACCTCGTCGGCGAGCGTCGTCGCCCGCCCGTCCTCGTCGTCGAGCACGACCATCCCGACGCTCCTGGTCTCGCGGTAGCGCGCCGGTGAGAGGGCCGGACGGGAGGCGGCCCGGGCCGCGTCGCGGAGCACGCCGACGATCCCCTCGACTTCGGCCCCTGGGGTCGAGCCGAGGAAGGCGAGCGTGACGTGGAGGTTCCCCGTCGGCACCGGACGGGTGTCGGGAGCGCGCGCGAGCTCGCGGGCCTGCCAGGCTCCGAGGCGTTCGGCCGCGCGCCGCGGCAGGGGGAAGGCGACGAAGAGGCGAAGACGCTCACGGGGAGCGACGCTATCCGGAGCGGTCATGTGCGTGTGTGCCCGGCTGTGCCAGAAGGCGCCGCAGAGTGTGGAGGGCCCACGCGGTCGCCCGGGCACGGACCGCCTCCCGGTCGCCCGGGAGCACGAAGCGCTCGGTCGTGCCGTCCGTCGGCGTGCGCACCGAGAGGAAGACGAGCCCCACGGGCTTCTCCTCCGTCCCCCCGTCCGGCCCGGCGATGCCCGTGACGGACACGCCGACCTCGGCGCCGAGCTCGGACCGGACGCCCTCCGCCATCGCGTCGGCCACCTCGGCCGAGACGGCGCCGTGCTCCTCGAGCAGCGCGTGCGGGACGCCGAGGAGCGCCTGCTTCGCCGAGTCGGCGTACGCGACGGCGCCGCCGAGGTAGACGTCGCTCGAGCCCGGGACGTCCGTCAGCCGCGCACCGACGAGCCCGCCCGTGCACGACTCGGCAGTGGCGAGCGTCCAGCCGCGCTCCCGGCAGAGATCGAGGACGAGCTCCGCCACCGGGCGGTCGTCCGTGGCGAAGAGCTCGCCGGCGAAACGCGCGGTGAGAGCCTCGACGAGGGCCCCGGCGCGCCCCTCGCCTCCGGCCCGTGCGTACAGGTCGACTCGGATCTCCAGGTCGTGGGCGCAGACGGTCACGGCGACGCCCTCGCCCTCTCCCCCGGCCTCGTCGAGCGCGCGCGCCACCGCGGACTCGCTCGGCCCGAAGAAGCGCAGGACGCGGTGGGCGGGCAGCTCGGCCCGCGCCACGACCCGCCGGAACGCCTCCGACTCGAGCACGCGCGGCCACAGCCGGCGGAGCTCGTTCGGCGGGCCCGGGAGCGCGACCGCGACCCGGTCGTCGAGCGGGAGGACGACCGCCGGGGCGGTGCCGGCCAGCCCGACGGCGATTCCGCCCTCGGGAACCGACGCCTGCTTGCGCACGCCGTGGGCGAAGTCGGCGTAGGGGCGCTGGAGCCGCTCCGCCACCGCGCGGGAGACGGCCTCGATCTCCGCGGCGAGCTCGTCGTCGACCCGGAGCGGGCGGCCCGCGACGCGCGCGAGCGTCTCGACGGTCCGGTCGTCGTGGGTCGGGCCGAGGCCGCCGGAGAGCACGCAGACGTCGGCGGCAAGCCCCTCCGCGACCGCGCGCTCGAGCTCGGCCGGGTCGTCGCCCACGAGCACGATCCGCACCGGCTCGAGCCCGAGCCGCGTCAGCTCGCGGGCGACGAACGCGCCGTTGCCGTCGACCTTGTCTCCGCGCACGAGCTCGCGGCCCGTGAGGACGACGAGCGCGCGCGGCCGCATCTAGCCGGCGCTTGAGACCGTGCGGACGCCGCGGGACGAGACGAGGACGATCGAGGGCTCCTGGGGGAAGTCGACTCGGCGGCCGTTGAGCTTCGCGCTGAGGTTCCCGGGGGCCCCGAGCTCGAGCCACAGGCGCTCCCACTTGACGAAGCGCTGAGTCTGTCCCTGCTCGAGCGTCCCCTCGTAGACGAGCTTGCCGTTCACGCCGCCGGCGCGCACCTGCATCCAGCACCCGCCGCGCACGGCGGTGAGCACGAGGCGCGCGGGCCGCGCCTTCCGTGCGCCCGTCGAGCCCGTGTCGGTGGGCGTCGTCTCCGCCGGAGTGGTCGTCGGATCCTGGGTCGTCGTGCCCACGAGCGGCGTCTGCTCCGGCGAGTCGGAGCCGATCCCCGCGAGCCCGATGACGACGAGGACCGTCACCGCGACGATGCCCGCGAGCGCGACGACGACGAAGTTCGACTCGACGGGTCGTCGCTGCTTGCGCTGGCGCGCCGCAGCGGGTGCGGCGGCGACCTCTTCCATGGTCGTGAAGCGCGAGTTGTACTCGTCGACGTAGAGCTGCCCGTCGAGGCCCAGGTGCTCCGCGTACGTGCGCAGGAAGCCCTTGACGTAGGTGTCCCCGGGGAGGGCGTCGAACTGCTCGTCCTCGAGCGCCCTCAGATACTTCCCGCGGATCTTGGTCTCTTCCTCGATCCGGGTGAAGTCGAGACCCTGCCGCAAACGAGCCTCTCGCAGGCTGTTGCCGATCTCGAACACGAACCCCCGATTCTAGCGGCCGTTCGCGGGAGCCTACTCGAGGACGAGCACGAGCACCGCGAAAACGGCGAGGGCGAGCGCGGCGGTGACCGCGAGCACGAGCGCGAACGTCCCCAGGAAGCGGGCCAAGCCGACGAACCCGCGTCGCCCGCGCCGGCCGAGCGTCCGCACGTGCTCCGCCTTCGCGCGCCGGCCGAGGACGACCGAGGCGATCGCGAGCACGAGCGCGATCGGCACGGCGACGAGCGCGTCGGAGAGACGGATCTCGCCGTAGTGCCGGGCCGCGACCACGGTCCCCCCGAGCGCGGCGAGGGCGAGCAGCGCGAGGAGAAAGGCCCAGACGGCCGTCGTGCTGGTCTCGCCTCCGTTCACTGCTTGACGTACGGGCGGCCCACGGCGGCGGGCGGAACCGAGCGTCCGATGACGCCGACGAGCGCGACGAGCGTGAGGACGTACGGGACCGTGGAGATCAGGTTCTCGGAGATGTCCGCTTCGCGCTGGAGCGGAATGGCAAGCGCGAAGCCGAAGCCGAAGAGCAGCGTCGCCGCGAACGCCCATCCCGGCCGCCACTTGCCGAAGATCACCGCCGCGAGGGCGATGAAGCCGCGGCCGGCCGTCATGTTCTCGGCGAACGAGCCCACGAAGCCGATCGAGAGGAAGGCTCCACCGAGGGACGCGAGCACTCCCGACGTGACCACGGCACCGTAGCGCACGCCGTAGACGGAGATGCCGACGGTGTCGGCCGCCCGCGGGTGCTCGCCGCAGGCGCGGATCCGCAGGCCGATGGGCGTCTTGAAGAGCACGACGTAGGAGAGGATGACGACGGCGAACATGAGCCAGATCAGCAGGTTGAGGTCGCCGAAG
>DATBJE010000034.1:0-18019 GCA_036556565.1 Gaiellaceae bacterium | reverse complement strand
CCCGTTCACGCTCAACGGCCTCGGCGTCCGCGAGGCGTTCTTCGTCCTCTTCCTCGGCCGCTTCGGCGTTCCCGAGGACGTGGCCTTCGCGGCCGGCTTCCTCTTCTACGCGGTCGCCATCGCCACGTGCCTCCCGGGAGCGTTCATCCTCCTCTGGAGCAGCGTGCGGCCGTCCGCTCCCGCACAACCGGGCGCGTGAAGGTCACCGTCTTCACGACGTCCTACCCGCGCGGGCCCGACGACTTCGCCGGGCGGTTCGTGTCGGGCCTCGTCGAGCGCGTGCGCGAGCGCGGGGTCGACGTGGACGTGGTCGCGCCCGGCGACTACTCCACGTACGGGCTCTCGTCGGACGGGGGCGGAATCGTGCGCGCCGCCAAGCGGCGGCCGTGGGCAGCGCCGCCCATGCTCGCCTCGATGGCGCGGACGCTGAGGGCCGCCGCCCGCGACGCCGATCTCGTCCACGCGCACTGGCTGGCCGGCGGGGCCGTCGCCCTGCTCGCCGGGAAGCCGTTCGTGGTCACGCTGCACGGCACGATCTCCGGCGGCGCGCTCGACGACTTCGAGCTCCTCCGCAAGGCATCCCGCCCCGCCCGGCTGGTGCTCGACCGCGCCCGAGCGGTCATCTGCGTGTCGGAGGCGCTGACCGAGGCCGCGCTCGCCGCCGGGGTCACGCGGGCCGTCTTCATCCCCAACGGGATCGACGTGCCGCCGGAGGTGGGGGAGGAGGCGGAGCCGCCCGAGATCCTCTATGCCGGCCGCCTCGCGCCGGAGAAGGGGATCGAGGACCTCGCAGCGGTCGCGGACGGGCTGAACCTCGTCGTCTCAGGAGACGGCCCCCTCCGCGGGCTGCTCCCGCAGGCGAGCGGCTTCCTGCCGCGCGACGAGCTGGAGCGCCGGTACGCCCAGGCGGCGATCGTGGTCTGCCCCTCCCGGAGCGAAGGCTTCGGGGTCGTCTGCGCCGAGGCGATGGCCAACGGGAAGCCGGTCGTCGCGGGCGCCGTGGGCGGGCTCGTCAACCTCGTCGACGACGAGCGCACGGGGCTGCTCGTCCCTCCGGGTGACCCGCCGGCGCTCCGGGCCGCCATCGACCGCCTGCTCGCGGACAAGGCGCTGCGTCTCCGCCTCGGGGCCGCGGGACGGGAAAAGATCGTGGCAGGCTATTCCTGGGACAAGGTCGCCGAGGAGACCGTGGCGGTGTACGAGCAGGCCCTGAGCACGGCCCCGCCGAGGAAGCGGCTCGCGTTCAGGCGGCCGCCGGCGAGCTACGACGACGAGTTCATGGACGTGATGGCCGACGCGTACGAGCGGAAGACCGCCTGGACCCGGCTCCGGCTCGCGGCGGTCGAGGATCTCGTGGAGCCGCACGAGGGCGACCGGGTGCTCGACCTCGGCTGTGCCGCCGGCGCCGTCACGCACTTCCTCTCGACGTTCGGGTGCGAGCCGGTGGGCGTGGACGCCGAGCCGGTCGCGATCGAGCACGCCCGCAAGCGGTTCCCCGACCTCCGGTTCGAGGTCGCCGACGTGCGCGACCTGCCGTTCGCGGACGGGTCCTTCGACAAGGCGGTCGCGGCCGACCTGGTCGAGCACCTCGACGATCCGACCCTCGCAGGCATGCTCGCGGAGGCCCGCCGCGTGCTCGTCCCGGGCGGGACGCTCTCCGTCTACACGCCCAACCCGAAGCACCTGATCGAGCGGCTGAAGGCGCGGGAGCTGCTGCTCGCCCAGAACCCGACGCACATCGGCCTGCGCACGGCTCCCGAGCTCGTGCAGGCCTTCGAGAGAGCGGGGTTCGCGGTCGACCGCGACGAGTGGCGCGCGAGCCACTTCCCCGTCCTGCGGACAGTCGAGCGCTCCCTCGGCGGCGGCACCGACTTCCTCCGCTACCGGCTCTGCCTGCGCGCCCGTAACTCCTGATTCAAGCGGCCCTGCGCGGGCGCCGATACCTCGGACATGTACGAGGGGAAGACCGTGGCGGTCGTCGTCCCGGCCCACGAGGAGGAGCGCCTCGTCGGCGCGACCGTGCACGGGGTCCCCGCCTTCGTCGACCGGATCATCGTCGTCGACGACGCTTCCCAGGATGCCACTGCCGCCCGGGCCGCCGAGGCCGACCCCCGCGTCGAGGTCATCCGCCACGAGCGGAACCTGGGCGTCGGCGCGGCCATCGTCACCGGCTACAAGCGCGCCCGTGACGAGGCGATCGACGTCACGTGCGTCATGGCCGCCGACAACCAGATGGATCCCGGCGACCTCGAGACCCTTGTCCGCGCCGTTGCGGTGGGCGAGTGCGACTACGCGAAGGCGAACCGACTCTTCACCGGCCAGGCCTGGCAGCTCATCCCGCGCACGCGCTACATCGGGAACGCGATCCTGTCCTTCCTGACGAAGATCGCCTCCGGCTACTGGCACGTGGCCGACTCGCAGTCGGGCTACGCCGCCGTGAGCCTCGAGACCCTCAGGCTGCTCGACCTCGACCGCCTCTACGCGCGCTACGGCTTCCCCAACGACCTCCTCGTGCACCTCAACGTCTGGAACCGCCGCGTCCGCGACTATCCCTCGCGCCCCATCTACGGAGTGGGCGAGCGCAGCGGGATCCGCCTGCGAAGGGTCGTCCCCACGATCTCGTGGCTCCTCCTCAAGGGCTTCTTCTGGCGCCTGCGTGAGAAGTACGTCATCCGCGACTTCCACCCGCTCGTCCTCTTCTACCTCCTCGGCATGGCGCTCTCGGGCGCCGGCTTCGCGCTCGGCCTGCTCGAGGTCGCCCTCCGCCTGGCGGGGAACCCCGTGCCCGTGGCGACGATCGTCCTCGTCGCCCTCCTGGTCATCTCGGGCCTCCAGCTCCTCCTCTTCGCCATGTGGTTCGACATGGAGTCGAACAAGGGCCTGAGCGACGCCGCCCCGGTCGGGCGGCCGCTCGAGATCCCCGCCGGCGCGCGGGTCATGCTCGTCTACGAGGGCAGCCAGGAAGCTCCGCCTCCGGTGACGACGGCTGCAACCGTCACCGCAGGCGAGCAGCAGGCGTCCTGACGCGCGAGACTCCGCCGCGAGACTCGACTCTCGGCGAAGGGAGCGCGGCATGATTGTGAGCGTGTTCGTCAGGCGCCTGAAGGAAGGCCGGACGTTCGCCGAGTTCGTGGAGGAGTGGGAGGCGGATCGGGGCTTCGGGGTTCCCACCCGCGTGCTCAACGCGCAGAGCCTCGACGACCCGCGAGACGTGATCTCCATCGGCTTCGTCGACGTGAGCGTCGAGGAGCTCCGAGCGGGGCTGGCCGCCGTGGCGGCGCAGGAGCAGGTCCGGCACGACCGGATCGACACCGTCGTCGAGCCGACGAGCCTCCGCTGCATGTACGAGCTCAAGGCCGAGCACGACTTCACGGCGGATCCCAAGGCGATCGAGCCGGGCTCGCCGGCCAGCCTGCTCGCGCAGCTGCAGGCGTGACCGGCGTGGCATTTGTCTAGGCGGCTTCGGCCGCCAGCTCGGGCTCGGCCTGGGCCGCCGGCGCCTCGGCCTCGCGCCGCTTGCGGGGGATGAAGAGGGCCGCGACGGCGCCGAGCCCGACGACCGCCGCTCCGACCCAGACGGCCGGGACGAGGCCGTCCACGAAGGCCTGGCCCGACTCGTAGCCGCCGTAGCTCGTGAACACCGAGGCGAGGACGGCGACGCCGAAGACCCCGCCCAGCTCGCGGATGGCGTTGTTGGCGCCGGAGGCCTGGCCCTCCTCCCGCGGGAGCACGGCGGAGAGGACGACGTTGGCCACCGGGGCGAAGAAGAGCGCCATCCCGGTTCCCGACACGATGAAAGCCGGCACGAGCTCCGCGTACGGGACGGTCGGCGTCGAGATCGCCGCCATCCACCCGAGCCCGATCGACTGGAGCGCGAGACCGGTGGCCATGAGCGGCCGCCCGCCGATCCGGTCGGAGAGGGCGCCGGCGATCGGCGCGATGAAGATCGGCATCGCCGTCCACGGGAGGACGCGGAGGCCGGCGGCGAACGGGCTGTAGCCCTGCACCGTCTGCAGGAACTGCGCCAGCAGGAAGATCGAGCCGAACATCCCGAAGAACATGAAGAGCGAGGCGACGTTCGCCCCGGTGAACGCCCGGCTGCGGAAGAAGCGCATCGGCAGCATGGGCTCCGGCGCGCGCAGCTCCCAGACGACGAACGCGGTCGTCAGCAGCGCGCCGACGGTCAGGGCGCCCACGATCTCGGGGCTCGACCAGCCGACGGCGTTGCCGCGCACGAGGCCCCAGACGATCCCGAGGAGGCCGGTGCTGACCAGGGCGAGGCCGGGGAGGTCGAGGTGCTTCGCGGGCCCGTAGGTCTCCCTGAGGCGGAGGGCCGCGAGCGGGATCAGGACGAGCCCGATGGGGACGTTCAGCCAGAAGATCCACTGCCAGGAGATGCCCTCGACGACGGCGCCGCCGACGAGCGGGCCGGCCGCGACCGCGAGGCCGCCGATGCCGCCCCATGCCCCCAGCGCGACGCCTCGCTTGTCGGCCGGGACAGCGGCGCTGAGGATGGTCAGGGTCAGCGGCGTGACAATCGCGCCGCCCAGACCCTGCGCGGCCCGGGCGATGATCAACGCCTCCACCGAGGGCGCGAGCGCGGCGGCCACGGACGCTGCCGTGAAGATGCCGAGCCCGATCACGAAGAGCCGCCGGCGGCCGAAGCGGTCGCCAAGGGCGGCTCCGGTGAGGAGGAAGACGGCGAACGTAAGCGTGTACGCGTTCACGGTCCACTCCAGGTCCTCGATCGAGGCCCCGAGATCCGTCCGGATCACGGGCAGGGCCGTGGTCACGACGAGGTTGTCGAGCGTCGCCATGAAGAGCGCGACCGACGTGATCGCGAACGTCCAGATGGTCGTGGTTCGGCTCATGCCGGCTCCTTCTGATACTGAGTAGTCACTAACTTCTATGCCAAAAAAAGAGCGCTCGCCCCTACGCCGTGCGGAGCTCCTGCGCCCAGGTGTCGTCGTCCTTGCAGATCTGCGGCAGGTCCATCGCGGCCGCGACGTTCATGAGCATCCCGAGCGCGAAGAAGTCGCGGATCTCCTCGGTCGAGAGGCCGGTGGCCTGCTCGACGAAGCGGAAGAGCTCGGCGAAGCCGTGGCGGGTCGCGTCGCGGATCTCGGGGTCCGAGCACGCTGCGTACGTCTGCAGCTGGCCGAGGAGCAGCTCGCGGTCGGCGAGCAGCCGGTCGTAGGCCTGGCCCATCGCCTTCTTGGCCTCGGGGCCGGTCTTCCCCTCGGCCGCCTCCTGAAAGGCGCCGAGCACGCGGCCGAAGCCGCGCGTCGAGCTGGCGATGAAGAGCTCCTTCTTCGTCCCGAAAAGCCGGAAGAGGTAGGGCTGCGAGATGCCGGCCCGCTTGGCGATCGCCTCGGTGGACGTCCCGTGCAGCCCCCCGTGCGCGAACTCCTTCATGGCCGCCTCGAGGATCTCCTCGCGGCGGACCTCGGCGCTCTTTCGCTCGGGTGCCCGCGTCGCCATGCGGAGAAAGTTAGCACTCACTCACAAGCGCTGTCAAGGGTCGCGCGCGGCCCCTCACGGCTCCGTCCGACACCCGCTCTACCCTCTTGGTCCCCCGCTCAGCCGGGTCCGCAGTAGACCGCAGCACGACCGATACCCTTGGAGGGGAGATCATGGCGTCGACAGCGCGCACCGGTATCGCACCCGTCATCGAGGACGAGGCGCTCGTGAACAGCGTCTCGGACACGGCGCGGAGCTGCGGCGTCCGGCGGTACTTCACGATCCCCGGCCGCGACCCGTTCGACGAGATCGAGTGGGAGATCCGCGACGCGTTCATCCCCGGGAAGGAGGGCCCCGTCTTCGAGCAGAAGGGCGTCGAGTTCCCGAAGTTCTGGTCGCAGACGGCCACGAACATCGTCGCCCAGAAGTACTTCCGCGGGCGCATGGCCTCGCCGGAGCGCGAGTCGAGCGTCAGGCAGATGATCGGCCGGGTCGTCGAGACGGCCGGCGCCTGGGGGCGTGAGGGCGGCTACTTCGCGGACGACGAGGAGGCCGAGACCTTCGAGGCCGAGCTCAAGGCGATCCTCGTCAACCAGCTCGCCTCCTTCAACTCGCCGGTCTGGTTCAACGTCGGCTTCGAGGAGCGCCCGCAGGCGAGTGCGTGCTTCATCCTCTCGATCGAGGACTCGATGGACTCCATCCTCGACTGGATCCGGCGCGAGGGGGTCATCTTCCGCGGCGGCTCCGGCTCCGGCGTCAACCTCTCGTCGCTGCGCTCCTCGCGCGAGCAGCTCTCCAAGGGCGGCTACGCCTCCGGCCCCGTCAGCTTCATGCGCGGCGCCGACGCCTCCGCCGGGACGATCAAGTCGGGCGGCAAGACGCGGCGCGCGGCCAAGATGGTCGTGCTCGACGTCGACCACCCCGACGTCGAGGAGTTCATCTGGTGCAAGGCGCACGAGGAGCAGAAGGCGCGCGTCCTCGAGGCCGCCGGCTACGACATGTCGCTCGACTCACCCGACTGGGCCTCGATCCAGTACCAGAACGCGAACAACTCCATCCGCGTCACCGACGCCTTCATGGAGGCCGTCGACGCGGGCGACGACTGGAACCTCACCGCGCGCACCGACGGCAGCGTCATCTCCACCGTACCGGCGCGCGACCTGCTCCGGCAGGCTGCCGACGCCGCGTGGCGCTGCGCCGACCCGGGCGTCCAGTACGACACGACGATCAACGCGTGGCACACGCTGCCGAACACCGGCCGCATCAACGCGTCGAACCCGTGCTTCCCGGGCGACGCGCGCGTGCACACGACGCGCGGGCTGCTCACCTTCGCCGAGCTCTACGGCCTCGCCTGCGAGGGCGAGGAGGTCCGCGTCTACACGCACCGCGCCACTGCCGAGGAGCCGGGAGAGGGCGTCGTGGCGACGACTCCGCTTGCGGTGATGCAGAACGGCGTCTCGCCGATCGTGCGGCTGCGCTTCGACAACGGCCAGGAGCTCCGCTGCACGCCGACCCACAGGCTCTTCACCCTGAACCGCGGCTACGTCGAGGCAGCCTCGCTGACCGCCGACGACCAGGTCCTCCTCAACGACAGCCCCACGCCGGCCGAGGACGCCTCCTGGGCGCTCCCGGTGCGGATCGAGGCCGTAGCGCGGTCGCACAGCCGTGGCGGCACCGCCGTCGAGCGCGAGCTGCCCGAACGCTGGAGCGAGGGCCTAGGCGAGCTGATGGGCCACCTCGTCGGAGACGGCTGGATCACCGATGTCCAGACCGGTTGGGTCTACGGCGGCGACGACGTCGAGGACGGCCTCGCCGGCTCGCACGAGGGCATGCTGCGCGAGGTCATCGGCGGGATCTCCCGTCAGGAGATGGACAACGGCACCGTCCAGCTCCGCGCGGGGAGTGAGGCCGTGCGGACGTTCTTCCGCTGGCTGGGTCTGAGCACCGGGCGCGCGCACGAGAAGCGCGTGCCCGCGAGCATCTTCACTGCTCCCCCAGAAATTCAAATCGCGTTCCTGCGCGGGTTCTTCGGGGCCGACGGCTGCGTCTCGCGGGTCGAGGGCGGCAAGGCAAGCCGCTACATCGGCCTTGGGAGCCGCAGCGAGGCGCTACTGAGGGACGTCCAGCGGCTCCTGAACGCGCTCGGCATCCGGGCCCGCATCTACGCGGTCGCCGGGAGCAAGGGGCCGAGCTTCGAGTACACGCGCGTCGACGGGAGCGCGGTCCGTTACGAGGCGCGCCAGGGCTACGACCTGCGCATCACGGGCTCGGACCTCGAACGCTTCGCCGCGGACATCGGCTTCTCCGCACCGCGCAAGGAAGCCGCCCTCGCGACGCTCCTCGAGAGCTCGACCCGGTACGAGACGAAGCGTGGCACGACCCTCGTCGCGCGCGAGCACGACGGCCAGGAGCACGTCTACAACCTCACCGAGCCGCTCCACCACTCGTACATCGTGGACGGGTCCGTTGTGGCCAACTGCTCCGAATACATGAGCATCGACGACAGCGCCTGCAATCTCGCCTCCATCAACCTCATGAAGTTCCGGCGCGAGGACGGCGACCTCGACGTCGAGGCGTTCGAGCACACCGTCGACACGGTCTTCCTCGCGCAGGAGATCCTCGTCGGCTACTCGAGCTACCCGACGCCCGAGATCGAGCGGAACGCGAAGGCGTACCGGCAGCTCGGGCTCGGCTACGCGAACCTCGGCGCGCTGCTCATGTCGCGCGGCCTCCCCTACGACTCGGACGAGGGACGCGCCTTCGCCGCCGCCGTGACCGCGCTCATGACCGGCCGCGGCTACCGGAAGTCGGCCGAGATCGCCGCGCGCATGGGCCCGTTCGCCGGCTACCGGCCGAACGCGGCCGCCATGCTCGGCGTCATCTCGAAGCACCGCGCGGCGGTCGGGAACATCGAGCACGCGCAGTCGGTGCCCGACGACCTCCTCACGGCCGCGCGCCAGTCGTGGGACGACGCGCTCGACATCGGCGAGGTCTCCGGCTACCGGAACGCGCAGGCTTCGGTGCTTGCACCAACTGGCACTATCTCCTTCATGATGGATTGCGACACGACGGGGGTCGAGCCCGACTTCTCGCTCGTGAAGATGAAGAAGCTCGTCGGCGGCGGCGACCTCACGATCGTGAACAAGACCGTCCCGATGGCGCTCGACCGCCTCGGCTACGCGCCCGAGGAGCGCGACCAGGTCGTCGCGTTCATCGACGACCGCAACACCGTCGTCGGCGCGCCGTTCCTCAAGGCCGAGCACTACCCGGTCTTCGACTGCGCGATCGGCGAGCGCGCCATCCACCACATGGGCCACGTGAAGATGATGGGCGCCGTCCAGCCGTTCCTCAGCGGCGCGATCTCCAAGACCGTGAACCTCCCCGAGGAGACCACGGTCGACGAGATCTCCGGGCTCTTCACGGACGCCTGGAAGCTCGGCGTCAAGGCGATCGCCATCTACCGCGACAACTGCAAGGTCGCGCAGCCGCTCTCGAAGAAGTCCGATGCGGCGGCGCCGGCGCCCGTGCCGGTTCCCGCGCACGAGCGCAAGCGGCTCCCCGATGACCGCACCGAGATCGGGCGGAAGTTCCGCGTCGGCGACTACGAGGGCTACATCCACGTCGGCCTCTACGACGACGGCACTCCCGGCGACATCTTCGTCGACATCGCCAAGGAGGGCACGACGCTCGCCGGCCTCATGAACTCGTTCATGATCTCGGTCTCGCTCGGGCTCCAGTACGGCGTGCCGCTGGAGGTCTACGTCTCGAAGTTCGCGCACATGCGCTTTGAGCCCTCGGGGCCGACGAACGACCCGGACATCCGCGTCGCGAAGTCGCTCGTCGACTACATCTTCCGCTGGATGGGGAAGAAGTTCCTCGACACCGAAACGCAGCAGGAGCTCGGGATCATGAGCCCGGAGGTGCGCAAGCGGCTCGCCGACGCCTACGACATCCTCGAGGGCAACGGCGGCGCGGCCGAGGCCGCGGAGGCCGCACCCGCCCCGCCGCCCGGCCAGACGGCGCTCTTCAACGCGTTCGAGGATGCCGTCGAGTGCGCCAAGTGCGGCGGCCGGATGGTGCGGACGGGCAGCTGCTACACGTGCCGCGACTGCGGCCACAACACCGGCTGCAGCTAGCTAGCCGTTGACCCACGGAGGCCAGATCCCTCGAGCAGGAAACACATCGGCACGGGCGGAGGCTGGAAAAACTCCAGTTGAGAAGCTCGAGGACCTGGGGGTTCGCGGAATCCTCTGGGAGCTTGCCCGGGATGGCCAGCTCATCGACGTGCGTTGCGAGATGCCCCAGTGCTACTGCTTCCGAGGTCGGAGGTGCTTCGACCCGAGATCGGCGGCGGGTTCTGATTGGGAGCCGACGGCCGACCACTATCCGAGGCTCAAGATGCACGGAGGTCACCTCACCCCCGACAACGTCCGGCTCGGGCACAAGTTCTGCAACCAACGTGACTACATCTGGCCGAAGAAAATCAACGCGATGCTCGGGAAGCGGATGTCGCTGGAGGAGATCGCCGAGAGGCTGAACACGGAGAACATCCCGACGATTCACGGCACGAACAGATGGACAGCTGCATCTGTTCGGAAGGCATTCGTTTCGTAGAAGCGGCGCAGTCGCCTCCGGTCGAGTCCGGAGGCGGGGCCGAAAACGAGGATGCTTGGCGTGCCGGCGAGGACACACTTCCGAGTGCGGGAGGTGTCGGCGCCGCGATTGAGCGGGCTTGGCCATATCGATTCGCTTGCCGTCTAGCATCGCGCCGTGAGGGCGCCCGACACCGAGCCTGAGCTCGAGCCGGACTCCGAGCATCGGGTCACCCCGCTCGAGCTCTTCTTCGACCTCGTCTTCGTGTTCGCGATCACGCAGGTGACGAGCCTGCTCGCGCACGACCCGACGTGGGGCGGCGTCCTGCGCGGGATGCTCGTCCTCGCGGCCCTCTGGTGGGCGTGGAGCGTCTACGCGTGGCTGACGAGCGCGACCGACGTCGACGAGGGCGGCGTCCGCCTCCTGATGCTCGGCTCCACGGGGACGATGCTCTTCGTCGGCCTCGCGGTGCCCGGCGCCTTCGGGGACGACGCCGTGCTCTTCGGGGTCGCGTACTTCGTCGTCCGGCTGCTCCATCTCGTCCTCTCCGTCACCGTCGTTCGGGACGACCCCGGCCGCGGCGGAGCGCTCACCCGGTTCGCGCCGACCGCGATGCTCGGCGCCTCGCTCATCCTGCTCGCCGGCTTCCTCGAGGGCAACGTGCGGATCACGGTGTGGGTCGTTGCGCTCGCGATCGACTTCCTCGGCCCCGTGGCGGTCGGCGTCGGCGAGGGCTGGCGGGTTGCGCAGGAGCACTTCGCCGAGCGGCACGCGCTGATCATCCTGATCGCGCTCGGCGAGTCGATCATCGCGATCGGCGTCGGCGCGGGGCTCGTCCTCGATGCAGGGGTCATCGCGGGCGCGGCGCTCGGGATCGTCGTCGTCTCGGCACTCTGGTGGCTCTACTTCGACGTCGCCGCGATCTTCGTCAGGCGCCGCCTCGTGGCGGTGAGGGGGCTCGAGCTGCATCGGCTCGCGCTTCACTCCTACAGCTATCTCCATCTGCCGCTCGTGGCCGGCATCGTCGTCTTCGCCCTCGGGCTCGAGACGACGCTCGGTCACCCCGGCGAGGCGCTCGACACCGTCCCCGCGGTCGCGCTCTGCGGCGGTGCCGCGCTCTACCTGCTCGCGGAGGTCGCCATCCTCTACCGGACGACCCGCAGGATCTTCCGCCGGCGGACCGTCGGGATGGTCGTCCTGCTCGCGCTCGTCCCGGTCGCGCTCGCCGTCCCGGCGCTCGCGGCCCTCGCGTGCGTGAGCGCGGTGTGCGCGTTCGTCGTGGCGTACGAGGCGATCCGCCACCGCGAGCACCGGCTGCAGGTCAGGCGCCCCGAGATCGCGGGCTGACCTGCGCCCGCTCAGAACTCATTTCGGAATGAGGCCTCGTCGCCGGGGTGTCCTGGGCGCGTGCGAGGCAAGGACGCAGGGAGCGCTCGTATTCGAGAATACGGGCGCGACCGAGGACGCAGCATCGCGCCGTCCAGGGCGGCCCGGGGACTCAGCGCTTCATGCCGAAAGGGGTTCTAAGTCGGCAGGCGCTAATGAGAAGCGCGGGCTCGGCGTGCGGCCTTGTAGCCGTCCAGCGCTCGCCACGCCGGGCGGGCCAGCGGGTCGGTCAATCGGCTGAGCACGCGCACGACCGGAATCCAGCGGTCGCCCGCGGCGAGGAAGACCGCTGTCGCCGACAGGAAGCCGATGAGCGCTCCGCCCGCGACGTCGCCGGGGTAGTGGAGGCCCACGAAGACCCTGGTCATTCCCACGACCGTTGCGGCGGCGAGAAACGCCGCGCCCATTCGCCGGCCACCGATGAGCGCGACGGAGAAGGCGATCGCGAACGCGGCGATCGCATGGTCGCTCGGGAAGGAGGGCTCATGGGATGGCTGGCCGAGCAGGAGCGTCTCGTGCGGATGGGCGACGAAAGGGCGCTCTCGGGGCCAGACATGGGAGATCACCTGGCCCGCGAGCAGCCCGACCGCAGCTGCCGCCAGGCCGGAGAGGCACGCGATCTTCCACCGGTACCAGGGCCCCGGGCGATCGAGGAACCAGAGCGCACCCGTTGCGACCACGAAGAGCGGCACGGCCCAGACCGTGACGAAGTCTTCGATCTGATCGGCGAGGAAGGGGTGCCCGCGAAGCGACCCGTTCAAGAGATGGAAGAGGGACCAGTCCATCCAGGGACTGTAGTTACACCGAGACGCCGCCGACCGATCGACGACGACGCGCCCGGCGCCTCAGTCGGCGATCGGGGGCGCCGCGGCGTACTCCTCGCCGGTAACGTGGTCGCCCCAGGTCGCCGGGTTGCCCGCGGCGTCGACCTCGAGCATCGCGAGGTGGGTCATGAAGCGGTTGGGGGCCGCTCCGTGCCAGTGGTTCTCGCCCGGCTCGAAGAACACGCGGTCGCCGGGACGGATGACCTCGATCGGCCCGCCGTGCCGCTGCGCGAGCCCGATGCCCTCCGTGACGTAGATCGTCTGCCCGTTCGGGTGGGTGTGCCACGCCGTCCGCGCTCCCGGCGTGAAGTGGACGCTCGTCGCGCTCAGGCGCGAGCCATCCGAGGGTGCCGCGACCGCGTCGAGGTAGACGGACCCGGTGAACCACTCGCCCGGTCCCGCCGCGGTCTCGACGCCGCTTCTGATGATCCGCATGGCTGTCCTCCTGCTGGTGTCGGTGCGCAGCTCCGCACGAACCTGGAAGTATGGAGAGGCGAGAGGCTCAGTCGAGCCGTACGCGCTCAGGGCCGGCGAGGCGTGCGGCGGCTGTGCGGCGCTCCTGCGCCGAGCGGCTGGCCGGGGCGAACGCACTCCAGGTGAACCAGCGTCCGAAGCCGCGCTGCAGCGTCCGCGGGCCGCTCATCGTCACCCGGCCGGCACGAATCGCGGCGCCCAGCTCGGCCTGTCCCAGGTAGACGCGGTAGAGAGTCGTGGTGTCGACGCTGACCTCGAGGTCGACGTCGAAACCCGGATGCTGGAGGCAGACCGAGACCTCGGAGGGCTCGAGGACCATCCAGTAGCGCCGCTTGGGGTCGCGAAAATCGAACCGAACCACGGTTCGGTTGGGCGGAACCTCCTGCCGGTCGACGTGGCGGGCCATCCAGACGATCAACAGATCCGGATCGAATTCCTCGGGACGCGGCTGGGTGAACGACCAGGTCGCCCCCCACTCGCCGATCGCCTGGACGACCGGCTGGAGGTCCCGGCCTGCGGACGTCAACCGATATTCCAGGGTGCGGCCTTTGGGGCCCGTCCTGCGCTCGATGACCTCGGCCCGCTCGAGCGAGCGCATGCGGTCGGTGAGGACCGAGCGCGAGATCCCCGGGAGGCCCCGCTGCAGCTCGTTGAAGCCGCTCGCGCCGCCGAGCATCTCGCGCACGATCAGTAGCGTCCAACGGTCGCCGAGGATCTCGGTGGCCTTTGCGACCGGGCAGTACTGCGCGTAGCTGCGCATCGCGTCACCATGCTAGCCGCGGATCGGCCAAGAGGTCTGTAACTCGAACCGGTTGGTTCGAAATGAGAACTAGTCGGTCCCGGGCCGCGAGGCGTACGTTGCCTGCATGGCCGCCCGGACGCAGGCACCGCCCCCGGCAACGACCTCGTTCGACGAGCTCGGCAGAGCGATGCGCGGACAGGTGCTGGTGCCGACCAGCCCCGGGTACGACGCTGCCCGCCGGATCTGGAACGGCGCCATCGACCGCCGTCCGGCCTGCATCGCCCGCTGCGCGGGCGTGGCCGATGTGGTCGCGGCGGTGCGCTTCGCGCGCGACCACGACCTGGAGATCGCCGTACGGGGCGGGGGCCACAACGTGGCCGGGACCGCGGTCTGCGACGACGGGGTCGTCATCGACCTCTCGGCGATGCGGGCCGTGTGGGTCGACGTCGCCGGTCGCACGGCCTGGGTGCAGGGTGGCGCTCTCTGGAGCGACGTCGACCACGAGTCGCAGGCGCACGGCCTCGCCACCACCGGCGGCATCGTGAGCCACACCGGCGTCGCCGGGCTCACCCTCGGCGGGGGCGTCGGATTCCTCATGCGCAAGCACGGGCTCGCCGTCGACAACCTGCTTGCCGCCGAGGTGGTCACCGCCGAGGGCAGCGTCGTCCGGGCGTCCGCCGACGAGCACCCCGATCTGTTCTGGGCGCTGCGAGGCGGCGGGGGCAACTTCGGCGTCGTCACGTCGTTTCGGTTCGCTCTGCATCCCCTCGGCCCGACGGTGATGGCGGGGCCCGTCTTCTGGGCGGCCGACGACACCGCCGAGGTGCTGCGCCGGTACCGGGAGTTCGCCGCGGAAGCGCCCGACGAGCTCGGCAGCGTCGTCAGACTCGGGACCGTCCCTCCGCTGCCCGTCATCCCCTCGGACCTGCACTGGCGGCCGGCCGTTGCCATCACCTGCTGCTACGCCGGCTCGGTCGAGGAGGGCGAGCGTGCGGTGCGGGCCCTCCGCCGGTTCGGAACGCCGCTCGTCGACCTGCTCGCACCCGCGCCGTATGTCGCGTTCCAGGGCGGCGTCGACGACACCGTCCTCCACGGGTGGCAGTACTACTGGAAGGCGACGAACCTCGCCGGCCTCTCCGACGACGCCATCGACGTCATCGCCGATCACGCCTACGCCGCCGGCTCGCCGCGGTCGTACGCGGCGATGTTCCACCTGGGTGGGGCCGTCGCCCGGGTCCCCCGCGACGCCACCGCGTACGCCGGTCGGGACGTCGCCCACAACATCGTCATCGACGCGGTGTGGCTGCCCGACGAATCCGGCGAGCACGCCGTGGCCGAGGCGGCCTGGGCGCGGCGGTTCCTCGAGGCCCTGCAACCGCATGGTGCCGGCGGCGTCTACGTCAACTTCCTCGATTCCGACGACGACTCCAGTCGAGTTCGCGAGGCCTACGGCGACCCGATCTACCGGCGGCTAGCCGAGATCAAGGCGAAGTACGACCCCGACAACGTCTTCCATCACAACAAGAACATCCCGCCCGACCGCCAGTAAAGGGGACGTCGGGCCGGCACGGGTACGGTTCGCGCGTGACCTTCCCGTGGCCCGAGACGCCGCCCACGCGGGCCCAGCGCGAGGCCTTCGCAGACGCGGTCGTCCGCCCCTACTGGCTCGACGCCCTGCCGCCGCGCGAGCCCCAGCCTCGGCTGACGGGCGCCGCCGAGGCCGACCTCTGCATCGTCGGCGGTGGGTTCACCGGCCTCTGGGCGGCCCTGCACGCGAAGGCGGACGACCCGACGCGGAACGTCGTCGTCCTCGAGGCGGAGACCGTGGGGTTCGGCGCCAGCGGGCGGAACGGCGGCTTCGCGCTCGGCTCGCTGACGCACGGGATCGAGAACGGGCTCGCACGCTTCCCCGACGAGATGCCGCAGCTCTCGCGCCTGAGCAGCCAGAACTTCGCTGGCTTCGTCGCCGACATCGACCGCCTCGGCGTCGACTGCGACCTCGAGCTGACCGGGGACCTCGGCGTGGCGCTGGAGCCGCACGAGGTCGCGTGGCTCGAGGAGACGGCCGAGCTGCTCGGACGCTACGGCCACGAGCACGAGCTGTTCGACGAGGCGGGCGTTCGCGCCGAGGTCGCCTCGCCGACGTACCTCGCGGGCCTCTGGGAGAAGACCGACGCCGGCCTCGTCGACCCGGGGAAGCTCGCGACCGGGCTCGCCGACGCGGCGCTCGCCGCCGGGGTGCGCATCCATGAGCGCACGCGCGCGACCGGGATCGAGGACGACGGGGCAGGCGTGCGCGTGCTCGCCCACGCGGGGCACGTCCGGGCGGCGGGGGTCGTGCTCGCGACGAGCGCCTACCCGCCGCTTCTGCGCGCCGTCCGCCACTACGTCGTGCCGGTCTACGACTACGCTCTCATGACCGAGCCGCTCTCGCCGGCGCAGCGCGAGTCGATCGGGTGGCGGCGGCGCCAGGGTGTCGGCGACGGCGCGAACCGGTTTCACTACTACCGGCTGACACAGGACTGGCGGATCCTCTACGGCGGCTACGAGGCGGTCTACCGCTACGGCGGTCCGGTCCGACCGGACCTCGACGACGACCGCGAGACCTTCGCGATGCTCTCGCAGCACTTCTTCACGACCTTCCCGCAGCTCGAGGGCGTGCGCTTCACGCACCGCTGGGGCGGCGCGATCGACACCTGCAGCCGCTTCTCGGTCTTCTTTGGGACGGCGCACCGCGGCAGGGTCGTCTACGCGGTCGGCTACACGGGCCTCGGGGTCGTGTCGACGCGCTTCGGCGCCAGGGTCGCGCTCGACCTGCTCGACGGCCGCAAGACGGAGGCCACGCGCCTGCGCTACGTCCGCTCGAAGCCGGTGCCGTTCCCGCCCGAGCCACTGCGCTGCGGCGTCGTCCAGCTCACGCGCAACCGCCTCGCCGCCGCCGACCGGAACGCGGGCCGCCGGGGCCTCTGGCTGCGCACGCTCGACCGACTCGGCCTCGGCTTCGACAGCTGATGGCCGAGGAGTCGTTCGTCCACCGGGTCGCCGACCTCGCGCTCGAGCCGGGCGTCGTCGGCGTCCTCCACGCGGGAGACCCGGCCGTCTGGCGCATCCACGAGACCCTTCGGAAGGTCTTCCAGATCACCGGGCCGGCGTAGGCAGGCGCCACCACCGGGGCCGGGGCCACCGGGCCGCCCTTGCTGACATCCCCGCCGCGCGGTCCTGTAAGTTGCCCCGCCGATGGGGTTCAGCGACTGGCTGCTCGCGCTGCACGTCCTCTCGGCGTTCGCCTGGATCGCGGCGCTCGTCGTCTTCACGGTGGTCATCGTGGCCGGGCGGCGGCTGAGCGTGCCGAGCGACGTGGTGCGCCTGTTCTGGGTCTCTCGCGCGGGGGACGCGCTGATCGCCATCGGCATGGTCGGGACGCTCGTCTTCGGCATCTGGCTGGCCATCGACCTCGACGCCTACCACCCCTGGGACGGGTGGATCATCGCCGCGCTGATCCTGTGGTTCGTCGGCGCCGCGATCGGCGGCCGCGTCGGCAAGATCTACAACGGCGCCCGGGAACGGGCGACGGCGCTCGTGCGCGAGGGAAACGACGCGCCGAGCCCGGAGCTCAACGCGATTCTCCGCTCACAGCGCGGGGCGACGCTCCACGGGCTGCTCGTCCTCGTGACGCTGGTGTTCCTCGTCGTCATGATCTACAAGCCGGGGGCCTAGGCAGTGCTCGCAGCGATCCGTCCCGACAGCTGGAACTTCCCGCTCCTGCTGCACGTCCTCGGCGCGTCGATCCTGCTCGGAGCCCTGATCGCCGCGGCGACCGCGCAGGTGATCGCCTGGAGGCGGCGCTCGCCCGCCGACGAGGTGCCGCTGGCCCGTCTCTCCTTCCGCACGCTCCTCTTCGTAGCCGTTCCTGCCTGGTTCCTGATGCGGCTCGCCGCCGAGTGGATCGCCTCGCGGGAGGGGTGGAACGACGCTGCCGACACGCCCACCTGGCTCGACATCGGCTACCTCACGGCGGAGGGCGGCGGGCTGCTGCTCCTGATCTCCGTCATCCTCGCGGGCTTCGGCTCCCGCCGGCTCGCGGGCACCGGCGGCGAGCGGGGGACGGGGCTCGTCCGCGTCTCCACGGTCCTCGCCGTGGTGCTGGTCATCGCCTACGTGATCGCGACCTGGGCGATGGCCGGCAAGCCCTCCTAGAGCTCCGTACTAAGCCGCACGCCGGATCGGTCGTCTCGCGGATGCCCTCACTTCCACGCTCGGGGACGCTCCTTCGTGGCACGGAAGGAGGGCCGGTGAGCGCCGGACAGCCCATCATCGAAGCGTGCGGGGTCACGAAGACGTACGAGACGGGGAAGGTCAGGGTCGAGGCGCTGAAGGGGGTCGACCTGGTCGTCGGCCGGGGCGACATGGTCGCGATCATGGGCCCGAGCGGCTGCGGGAAGACGACGCTCCTCAACTGCCTCTCGGGCCTCGACTCGGTCGACGGGGGCGAGGTCGTCATCGAGGGGACGCCGCTCCAGACGATGTCCGACGGCGACCG
>DATBJE010000033.1:0-4446 GCA_036556565.1 Gaiellaceae bacterium | reverse complement strand
GCGCACGCGCTCGTACTCGAAGGCCGGACGGCGTGAGCCGGTGGCGGGATCGGCGACACGGAAGCCGAAGCGCCCGTCCGGCAGGCAGAGGATCTCGTCGGGCGACGAGATCGTGCGGTCCCGCCCCGCGTCGGCCACGATCACGACCTTGAACTCGAGGCCCTTGGCGGCGTGGATGGTGAGCAGGCGGACAGCGTCGCCGCCCTCCTCCTCGGCGACGGCCTCGAGCTCCCGCGCGCCGACCGCCTCCTGCTCGCGGACGAAGCGGACGAAGCCCTCGACGTCCCGACCGCGCAGCTCCTCGTAGGAACGGGCGAGGCGGGCGAGCTTCCGGAGGTTGGCGTAGCGGCGCCGGCCGTCCCACTGGGCCAGGACGGCGAGGTCGTAGTCGTGGTCGGCGACAATCCGCTCGCAGAGCTGCTCGAGCGAGAGCTCGCGCGCGGCCCGGACCAGCCGCTCGTAGCGCTGGAGGAACGCCCGGCACAGGTGGCGGTCGCGGTCGTCGAGGTCGGCGGGAAGGCCGCGCTCGAAGGGCAGGAACAGCGGTCGCTTCGGCGCGGCACGACGAAGGAGCACGAGCGCGTCGTTCGAGAGCCCGACGAGCGGCGAGGCGAGGACGGTGACGAGCGCCTCGTCGTCGTAGCGGTTGTGCAGCAGGCGAAGGTAGGCGAGGAGGTCGACGACCTGCTGCTGCCCGAAGTAGCCGCGACCGGTGGCGCGGTGGGTGCGGAGCCCCGCCTGCCGGAGCTCCTCCTCGTACCACTCCGCGTCCGTCCCGGCGGCGAAGAGCAGGACGATCTCGCCGGCCGTGGCCTCACCCGAGTCGACGAGCTGCTTGACGCGGGCGGCGATGTGGCGCGCCTCCGCGCGGCGCCAGTGCACGGGCGCCTCCGCGTAGCTGGCCTTGTCGGTGACGAGGAGCTCGACCGGCGTGCCGAAGACGGGATCGGGGAACCTCCCGGCCGCCTCGAGCGGTTGGAAACCCTCCCCGAACTCGCTCGTGAACAGGTGGTTCACCGCCGCGAGAACCTCGGGGCGCGAGCGGTAGTTCTGGGTGAGCGCGAGGACGCCGCCGGTCTGCTCCCGCCGCTCGCGGAAGACCTCGACGTCAGCGTGGCGGAAGCGGTAGATGGACTGGAACTCGTCGCCGACGAAGAAGAGCTCCTTCTCCTCCGGGCCCTGGGCGAGCAGGTCGACGATCTCGCACTGGAGCCGGTTCGTGTCCTGGAACTCGTCGACCATGATCGAGCGAAAGCGCCAGCTCTCCTGCTCCCGCACGGCGGCGTCGTCCCGCAGGAGGTCGCGGGCGGCGAGCTGGAGGTCCTCGAAGTCGAGCGCCGACTCGCGGTCCTTCGCCGCGCGGTAGGCGCTTCCGAACGACTCCAGCAGCTCCTGGAGGAGGTCGCGATCGCGGCCCGCGAGCTCGTCGAGAGCCGCCTGCTCGACGGCCCTGCGCGCCTCCTCGTACGTGGCGGCGCGCTCACCGCGCGCGCGGAGATCGCCGAGATCGAGCAGGCGCTCGGGCAGCGTGCGCTCCTCGAGAACTTCGAGCGCGCGCGCCGCGGTCGCCGTCGCGGTCTGCCCCGCGTCGGCATCCTCCGCGAGAGCTCGCGCCGCCTCCCGCAGCTCGTCGACCCGCTCGGCGAGGCCGGGCCCCGCCCCCAGCTCGAGGACGAGCGGTCGCCCGGCCGCGCGCAGCGTCTCGTGGACGCCGGCGATCATGCGCCGGAGCGCGCGGGCCCCGTAGGTGGCGAGAAGGCCCAGCCGCTCGGGGTCGCCGTCGGCGCAGAAGCGGGTGAGCGCGTCGTCGAAGGCCTCGCGCTGGAGGACGCGTGCCTGGCTCTCGTCGAGCACGCGAAAGCGCGGGTCGAGGCCGGCCGCGAACGGATGCGCCTTGAGCAGACGGTGGCAGAAGCCGTGGATCGTCGAGATCCACGCGGCGTCGAGCTCGCGGGCGAGGTCGTCCCTGCCCGCCTCGGCGAGCCGGGATCGGATCCGGTCGCGGAGCTCGCCGGCCGCGCGCTCCGTGTAGGTGATGACGAGGAGGGAGTCGACGTCGAGCCCGACGTCGCAGACCGCCTTCACGAAGCGCTCCACGAGGACGGTCGTCTTCCCCGTCCCCGCGCCCGCGGAAACGAAGACGACTCCGGGGGCCTCGATGGCCTTGGCCTGTTCCGGATTCGGGACGTTCATGAGCCCGCGAGCGACGTTCATGCTCGCCTCACCCGGCACATCGGCGCGAGATCGCACCACGTCGGGCAGCCGGCGTCCCCGAGCGGGTCGTGGTGGACGTCGCCCCCGCGGATCCTCCCGACGAAGCCGCGCGCGTGCTCGACGGCGCGCTCGATCTGCTCCCAGAACTCCTCCTCCTCGCGGTAGTCGTTCCTCGCGTAGCCGGGAACGCCGTCGTCGCGGGCCGAGGAGCGGAGAAGGCCGCGGGCCTCGCGCTCGCCCGCGAGGGCGCGGTAGAGGCCGCCCAGCGGCTCGACGCCCACGAGGTCGCGGAGCACGAGCATGTAGAGCGGGATCTGGAGACGCAGCTCGGAGTCGATCTTCGCGGCGGAGAAGACCGTCTTCCCCGACTTGTAGTCCCAGACGATCCCCCGCGCGCTGAACGGGTCGAGGTCGATCCGGTCGATCTTCCCGGAGAGCGCGAAGCCGCTGAGATCGAGCCCGCGCTGGAGCTCGGGCGCCGACCGCTCCGTCCCGAAGGAGACCTCGAAGCGGCGCGGGACGAGCGGGGCCTCCCTGGCCGCCTCGTCGCGGACGAACTGCTCGAGATCCCGACGGAGGCGACCTTCGAGCTCGCGCCGCTCGACGTCGGTCAGCTCCTGGCGAATGCCCTCCAGCGCCTCGCCGAGACACTGGCGCAGAAAACGGAGGGCGTCCTCGAGCCGCGCAGGCTCGACCCGCTCCGTCCCCAGCTCCTTCGGCAACCCGGCGTAGAAGCGGTGGAGCGTCGTGTGCGCGAGAGAGCCGTGGAGCTTGGCGTCCACCTCGGCGTCGATCGTCCGCGGGTCGATGACTCGCTCCAGGAACCAGATGGACGAGCACGTCGCGAAGGCCTCGAGCTCCGTCACGTTGAACGTCGTCCGGCCGGCGAGCTCGGCGACGACCGCCGGATTCGTGAGCTCCGTCGAGCGCTCGAACGCCCCCCTGGCCCTGCCGAGGCGGCGCTCCCAGCCGTTCGCCGCGGCGAGCGCCTCGGCCGCCTGCGCGTCCTCCGCGGCGAGGACGGCGAGCGCGCGCAGCCGCTCGCGCTCGGTCGCCGCCTCCTCCAGCTGCCAGGTGAGCGACGAGAGCGGCCGCCGCCGTGTCCAGCGCGCGACGTCGGCCTCCGCGAAGGCGCTCCGCACCTCCTCCCAGAACGGGCTCGCCTGCCTCGGGCTCCCCTCGTCGCTCGCCGCCTCGCGGACGAGGTAGAGGCGCCGCGTCGGCCGCGTGCAGGCCGCGTAGAAGAAGTAGCGGTCGCGACCGACCGATTCGGGGCGCGCGAGACGCGAGCGAGTCCGCGAGTCCAGCTCCCGGCGGACGTCGTCGTCGAGGAACGGGGAGGCGGGGGCGCGCCTGGGCAGGCTTCCCTCCTCGAGCCCGAGGAGGAACACGACCTCGAAGTGGCGCGTGCGCGCGCGCTGCAGGTCGAGGACGGCGACCCGCCCGGCCTCGGCGGCCCCGGCGAGGCGGACGGGAACGCGCTCGAGCGCTCCGAGCACGTCGTCCTCGCCGAGCTCTCCGGCGAGCTCCCGCCACGCCTCCAGCTCCCGGAGGAAGCGTGAGACGGCCTCGTGGGCGCGCAGGTCGACGCGTGAAGACTCGCCGACCGGGGGAGACTCGAGCCCGTGCGCGGCTCGGACCATCGCCCTCGCGAGGACACGCACCGCTTCGATCGGCGAGTCGGCGCCGCGGACCTCGCCGAACGCGGGCAGAGGGTGGTCCCGGAACCGGAGCAGTCGCTCCTCGACGTCGCGCCGGACACCGAGCCCGCGCAGGCGGCCTTCGAGATAGTCGACGTGCGCGCGGGAGAGCCCCGAGTACGGGGAGCGGAGGTAGGCGAAGAGGTCGCCGCGCCCGCCCGACTGCCAGAGAAACCGCAGGGCGGCGAGGAGCGCCTGCCCGAAGGGCGTGCGTCCGAGGCGCGTCCGGCCCTCGACGGCGAAGGGAATCCCGGCGGCGGAGAGCGCCGTCTCGAGCGGAGCGCGCAGGCGCTCGAGCGACGGGCACACGAGCCCGACAGCCTCGGGCGACGTCCCCTCCCGGACCAGCCGCAGGACCTCGTCCGCGACGAGCTCGAGCGCGGCACGCGCGCCGGCGCCCTCGAGGAACCGCACGGCGCCCTCGAGCGGGGGCGGCTCGGGGCCGGGGCCGTCGGCGAAGAGAGTCCGCTCGAGATGGACGCGCGCCGGATGGGTCTCCGCGGCCGCCGCGGGCGGCAGCTCCTCGACCCGG